>DAHVKR010000019.1 GCA_027320785.1 Bdellovibrionales bacterium | reverse complement strand
CGAACCAAGAAAATCAGAATTGCCTTAGTGAGTATCATTGTTGTCGGAGCCCTTTTTTATCTTTTGTCGAACAATAAAGGGAGTACAAATAATTTATCGAATGTCGCTCCGTCTGGCGCAGATCCTTTGTCTGGACTGACACCACAACAAAGGAGTGAGTACAAACAGTCATTGGAATTAGCTAAAAGATACCATATGGAAGGGAATTATAGCTTGGCCCTATCAGAGGTAGAAGAGCTGGCGAAAAAATTTAATGTCAAAGATCCGGAATTGGAACGAGTAAGGAATACGGCCCAAGCTGCGATAGAATCGCAGAAGCTTTTAATCCGACAAGAGAAAGAAGCTAAAGAAAAAGAGGCCATGGAAAAGAAAATTCAAGATATTACGGGAAAATGTTCTCAAAATTTAGAGAGATTTACGAGTGAAGAGGATCTCGATAATTGTCTCGTGGATGCCTTGCAGTTAAACCCTACGCATCCGGCTATTTTGGATTTAAAGACACGTATGCAGGGTTTGCTCACTGAAAGAGAAGTCAATCGTCAGAAACGCGAAGAGTATGAGAAGAGAGTAAGAGTTTTACATTCTCTTTATAGTGAAGCTCAGAAGTCTGAAAAAGAAAATGACTATGTACGGACTCTTGCTGCTTATAGAAAAGTAATTAATTCATCACTTCCGGACCCAAGTCGCCTTAAGCCGGCTTCTGAAAAGCGTTTGGCTCAACTCAAAATTGAAATGGATAAAAAAATTAAGGAGTACATTGATCAAGCAGATGCTCATCAAAAAAAGAATGAGCTTAAGGAAGCTATACTTGTCTTGAGAGAAGCTGTTAAAATTGATCCAACTCGTATGGATTTGAAAGAGAGAGCTGAAGAGTATAAGAAAGAATTACGAAAGCAAATGATGGTTCTCTATCAAGAGGGTATTTTAGAGGAGAACTTTGGCAATGTTGAAGGGGGAGATAACCGCCCAGGGGCCAAAGATAAGTGGAAAAAAATTATTCAACTTGATGTGCCGGACGGAGAATATTATCACAAAGCCTATTTAAAACTTAAAAAATATGGAGCGAATTGATGGAATTTCAGGAGCGCTCCTATAATGCAAAATGGATTCGTCCTCGTCCCCGAATTTATCTAGACCCTTCAGGTGATTTTGTTCTTATATTAACTTTATGGGGAGACCTTGAGCAGGCTGATGTTATATTTGACCAAGTGAAACAGCACTTACAGTCTGTTCGAGAAGATCGTGAGCTCACAACGCCTTTCCAGAATATTCTGACCTTGTCTGATGAGGCCAATAATCTGAGAGTGGCAACTTTGATCACGAATGATTTAATTTATCGAAATTTAAATAACGAGAAATACTCTGTTGTGGCTGAAACCTGCTATATCAGTATAAAAAAGCAAAATGTAGCGTGGTGCCAAATGGGTGGACCTCACCTATTCATGAGGAAAAAAAATGATCGACCGCAACCTATTTCATGCTTTCCAGAGTCAAAAAAAACATTAGAAAGCTTCCCCTTGCCAAATTACTTTATGGGCGCAGAGCCAACTATTTCCCCTCGATGTGGAGATCTTTATCTTGAGTCTGGAGATGAAATCATTTTATTGTCTTCATCTACAGTGCCAGCGGAAATTTGGAATTTAAATGAAAGTGCAACGGTTGAAGCTTGGACAGACGCTTTGGTGAAGAGTCATGAAGGCCAGCCCTTCTGGTTAGGGAGACTCAAGCTCGACTGAGTTAATATTTTTCCGTACAATTCGCAGCTTGTTTTTATATTCAGGTGATCTAAAGAGAATTTCAGAGAGCGAAAGAACATTGCTTTCTGATTCGGTCACATCCCAAATGGATCCAAGAGCCCGATTGGCTTTTAAAATCTGAGCCATGATAAGCCGATCTTCAATTATTTTTTCCCACTTGCGCGTAGATTTCTTGTCATCAAGTGCATAGAGAGTTTCTAAAAATAGAGGGTCATGGCATTTTTTAATATTTGAAGCTGTTCGCATTTTATTATGTAGCAAAAGAAAGCAGGGTGGCTCTTTTTTGAGGCGAAAGTTAGGAAGATATTTATGTGCAAGCCACATATACTCTAAATTGTTCCATTTCTCTGCAACGACTTTAAGTTCTTTCCAGTCTGAATTTTCGATGAGTGAGCGTGCGTACCAAGCCCTGGCCTCTGGAGGAATATTCTGAGGTTTGACGGAGTGATAAAGGTCGAAAACAGCTTTGAGGTTTGGCTCTGCCCAATCGTCTTCAGTTAGATTCCAAAGTGAAAGTGGACTCAGTGAGGGCGGATAAAAAACCTTTAGATTTTCCTTGTCGGCAAAGGGGAGATAAATGTTGGTGTAAGAAGAATTTGATAGTTGAAGTTTAACAGGGTTGATTTCGAGATGATCCGACAGGGTTCTGTAGAGAACAGGGGGGTTGGTGTGAAAGTAGAGCTCATCGTCATTTAGGATGGCGTAAAAGGGATTAATTCCCAAGTGCCACTCTCCCCATGCAGACTCAATTAAGAGTAAACGTGAGCCAATAAAATTTGACTGAGGTTGCAGGAGAGTATTTGCTAAAGAAATTGTGGAGAGTTGCGACTCTGAAGACTTTTCACCGAAAAGATCAAAAAGGGTATGTCCAATATCAGCCAGAGAAACATTTTGGTCCACGGTCCATGATAGAGGTGAATCTCTTTTTTTCTGAGCAGGTTTCCAGAGAAGTGCTACCTGCGAGTTTTCACTATGTAGATTTAGATTAGGAGAAAGGCTTCTGCGATCGTAAAGATTGCGTCCTTGCAGTCCGACTAGAATAAAGTGTGTATTGTCCCACGATCCTTCGCGCTTTAGTTTTGTAATCAAATCAAACAAACTTGAATCAAATTCCTCTAGTTGGCTTTCGTAACTCTTGTTTCGTGTTTCGCCCGTAAGAGTTGTTGTCGTGCGATATGTAAACCTCATGTCGGGAACATAAAATGTAGCAAAGAATGGGGAATGACCGATCTCTGAAGACCACTCATAGAAACTGTTGAGATTTTGGCGAAAAGGTTTGAAGTAAGGATTTGCGTTGAGAGAGAGGATGTCGTCGAAGAACTCAAAACCAGAGTCGAGGCCTGATTTTTTGAAAATGGGAGCCCCTCCTGAAAAGAAAGCTGTACGATAGTTGTGTTCAATCGCGACTTGAGCAATGTTTTTAAACTGTGGCGAAAGGTATTGTCCTGGATGATGATATCCTGTTTGGAGAGGGTACAGACCTGTGAGGATGCTAGAGAGAGCTGGACCACTGAGAACGCTTGTAGTGTAAGCATGAGTCCATCGTACCGCTTCTCGACAAAGGATAGACATTCCTGAGTTATGTTCGGGCCAGTCTCGACTGCAATTAGAGTCCTGAAAGTTCAAATGATCTGCAGCAATGACAATATAAGAGCTTTGAGAGGTCTTTTGACATCCCAAAAGAAAACCTATTATCATAAAAATCACGGCAAGGGGCTTATACATATGTTAACAGAAAAGATTATCTCGGTTGCTCAATATTTCGATCAAGTTGTTTTATGGATTCTTGTAATTTTAAGTGTCTTAAGTGTGGGAATGATTCTAGAAAGATTCTTTTCTCTCGGAAAAGTCTCAAGCGAATCTGGTAAAATTCGTGCGCGGATCAAAATGGCTCTTCAGGGAAACTCTGTGGAAGATTTTGAGCTTTTAGCGCGAGATACGCAGACATTGGAGGGGCGCGCAGCTAGTTATGCGCTCAGACATATGAAAGATTCGGGCACTAAGGGGCTCGAAGAAGTGTTTAATGCTTATGCTCTGACTGAAAAGCCTGAGCTTGAAAGATTTCTAAGCTTTTTAGCTACAATCGGTTCGAATGCTCCTTATATCGGTCTATTTGGAACTGTGCTGGGAATTATGAAAGCCTTTAACGATTTAGCCCAGTCGACAGATGCAGGACAGCAGACGGTTATGGCGGGGATTGCTTTAGCTTTGATTTCAACTGCTGCAGGCCTTTTCGTCGCGATTCCAGCCGTTATTTTTTATAATCACTTTAATAAAAAAGTAAAATCGATCCTTCAAAACCTAGATGCTGTTAAAGAGTTTGGTTTAGCCTACGCGAAGAAAAAAGGGATGTAGTTATGGCGTCTCGCATGGACTCTGATAATGCCGATATTTCGGAAATTAATGTTGTTCCACTCGTAGATATTATTCTGGTGGTTTTGATTATTTTTATGCTGACGGCTCCGATGATTATGAAGCCTTCAATTAAGGTCAATTTGCCAAAAGCTGCCAGCGGAGATCAAACTACTCAAACCTTATTAAATGTGACGATTGCAGCCAATGGGACTCTGACTCTCAATGGAAAAACAGCCGATCGTACTGCTATTTCGGCAGGTGCAGCTCTGGCTCTGCAGAAGAATCCAGACGTTCAGGCTGTGATTGCAGCTGACAAAGATGTTCCCCACGGGACAGTAGTTGAAATTCTAGACCTGATTAAAACTGTGGGCGTAAAAAAATTCGCGATTAGTATCGATAAAAAGTAAATACCCTTAAGTCTCATCTTGAGACAGTCTGTGTCTTAATTGCATCGTATAGACGTCCGATAAGTCATAAAGATGACGGTACGTTTGATCGCCAGTACATTTATTGTTCTCAGTCTTGTGAATGCTTATTCATTTGTGAAGCTTTATAGTTCAACGGACATTTCACGTCATAATTCTGTGACCCACCAAAAGCAAAATGAAAAGAACAGAACTCCCGCTGCGATAGAGCCCGCTTCGGAACAGATTTCAATGTCTTCTGTTCAAGATAAGGTAACTTTCGATCTGACATGTGGGCTGCATTCTCATCATGTGAAAATTAAAGCCAGTGGTCAGTGGACGCAGTTTAATGGAACTTTGTGCCGTGGAGAGAAGTGGAAGCAAATAGAAATAGTCAATCAAAGCAATGGCTTTACGGCCTCGGTCTTTGCTCGGGGAGAGAAATACCAGACAGATCTTATTCAGCTGAACCCAGGCGTGAATCAAATTAAGGTTCGGGTGACACCTCAAAAGGGCCCTGTACGAGAGCAAACTGTCGTTGTTGAGAGCATCCGTATCAATTGAAAATCACTCACTTTTTTTAAAATCTTATACGTTGCGAAAAACGCTGTGATGAGTCTTGCTCTTGAGGGGGCGTTTCTGTAGTTTCGGTGCATGGCGGAACCAGCTTTGGAATGGCGAGACTTTAAAAATCGTAGTGATGTTCATTGGGCACGAAAAATTTGGCATATCATTACCGTTTTTGCCATGTTCCTGACCTATCAATTTACCTCTCACTCAGTTTCTTTGATTATTTTGGCAATTGGTTGTGCTTTATTTATTCCTTTTGATTTGTTTCGTCTGAAGTACCCACAGTTGAACCAATTTGCGATGACAATTCTCGGGCCGCTCATGAGAAAATCAGAGGTCAATCATTTGGCCGGGACGACTTATTTGCTCATGGGCGTGGGAGTGATCATTTTATTTTTTTCAAAACCTATCGTGGCCTTGTCGCTACTCTTTCTTGCCTTTGCCGACCCACTTGCGAGTTATGTTGGAATTCGCTACGGAAAAGATAAGCTGATGGGAAACAAAAGCGTTCAGGGTTTCCTAATGGCTTTTTTTATATGTTTTGTTTTGAGCTTTCTATTTTTATCAGGCTATGAACTTTTTCTAAGCCGTCGGCTGATCATTTCAGTTTTGTGTGGCTTTGTGGGGGCATTGGCTGAGCTTGTTCCAATTGCAAAACTCGATGATAACCTGACGATGCCGATTGTATCGGCTATTGGTATCTGGGCGATATTTCAACTTTTTGGGTTGGGCCTTTAACGATTTAAAATGGAGTTATAAAATGTCCACTTCTCAGGCGATTGAAAATCATGAACGAAAAATGGGCATGTATATCTATATTCTGCCAAACCTTCTAACGACATGTAATTTGTTTGCTGGTTTTTTTGCTATCATCCAATCATGGAGAGGAAATTTTCTGTGGGCAGCTTATGCTATCGTAGTGGCTGCGATCTTTGATCAGTTGGATGGCCGGTTGGCAAGATTGACACGATCCACTTCAAAGTTTGGTGCCGAGTATGACTCCATTTGCGATGTGGTGAGTTTTGGTGTGGCGCCTGCTCTAATGCTTTTCCAATGGGCTCTTGAGCCTTTTGGCCGAGTTGGTTGGGTAGCTTGTTTTCTGTTTGTAGCCTGTGGAGCGCTTCGTTTGGCTCGTTTTAATGTGCAGGTGGGAGTTGTCGAGAAGAGCTATTTTCAAGGCCTTCCAATTCCCATGGCGGCTGGTATCGTGGCTTCCAGTGTTCTCGCTTTTTCTGATTTAGGCTGGGACCCAAATGGAAGTCGTCTTTTGCTTTTCATGACAGTACTGTTAGCTTTCGTCATGGTCAGCACCTTCCGATATCGTAGTTTTAAAGATTTAGATTTAAAAGAGAGAATGCCTTTTTCTTATCTCATTTTAGGCGTGGGCGTCATCGTGGTGGTAGCTCTTCACCCAGAGGTTATGCTCTTTGTTCTTTTTATGACCTATGCTCTCTTGGGTGCTATTTTTGGAATTTTCCGATTGGGAAAAAATGTAAAGAAAATCCGTAGCAGTGTTTATGCTCCTGCCAACACTCACGAGCATGATTTAATTGAAGAGCATGATGATGAATCAGAAAAATTATAATGTCGGTATTGTCGGTGCGACTGGATTAGTCGGCCAAACATTCATAAAACTTCTTGAAGAGCGCCACTTTCCTTTGGGTGAATTACGTCCTTTTGCCAGTGAAAGTTCAGCGGGTAAGACTCTGATTTGCCAAAATAAAAAATGGGAAGTGACGGCTTTGCAAAAAAACTGTTTCAAGGGCCTGGATCTGGTTTTTATTGCGACCGGAGACGAGCTCAGTTTGGAATGGTCTCCTCAGGCTGTGGAGGCGGGAGCCTTTGTTGTGGATAATTCAGCGGCTTTTCGTATGAACCCCCAGTGTGAGCTTGTTGTTCCCGAAATTAACCTTAAAAGCGTAGATAAAAAAAGGCCTCAAATTATTGCCAATCCGAATTGCACAACGATTCAGTTGGTTATGGCGCTGAAACCTCTACAGGATGCTTTTGGTCTTGAAGATGTCAAAGTTAGTTCTTATCAGTCTGTGAGTGGGGCGGGGCAACCTGGCTATGATGAGCTCATGGATCAGATTGCTAATTTTAAAAGGGGAGAGCTAAAAGCTAAGACTTTTCCTCATACAATTCTCAATAATGTTATTCCTCAAATTGGTTCATTCAACGCAGAAGGTTTTAGCAGTGAAGAGGTCAAGGTGATGAAGGAGACAAGGAAAATCCTTTCTCAGCCTGATTTGAGTGTTTCGGCCTTTGCGGTTCGCGTTCCGGTTCCCGTTTCCCATTCTGAAGCTGTTTGGGTGACACTTCGAGAAGATGCTAATCGGGAATCCATCGTGAAGGCTCTACAGGATTTTCCGGGCGTTCAGGTGGTTGATGAGCCTCAAAAATCTCAATACCCTTTGGCTCAAATGGCCACTGGGAAAGATGATGTTTTTGTGGGGCGAATTCACCGTGATCCAGAAAATACGAAGCTTTGGATGATGTGGGTGGTAGGAGATAACCTTAAAAAAGGGGCTGCCCTCAACGGTATTCAAATTGCCGAAGGAATTTTTGACATTCAGCCGGCACTATGATCGGCTTATAGGGTGAAGACCTTTCTTCGTCTGCTTCCATTTTTATTATTTATTTCGCCTTACAGTCAGGCCACTGTCACCATGAATACGCCCAGTGGAGTATCCAATGCGGTCCAATCCACAACAGATGGAACATGGACTGTTTATGGTGGGATTCAATTGAATGTGGGCCCTTCTAATTATTCGGGGTGTAGCACGAGTGGTACTTGTAATACTTGCGTTGGGGCTGATCCTATTAATGGGGTGACAGATGGACCCTGCAATCCCAATGGTGTTTTTACGACAACTCAAATTTCTTTTAGTGCCAGTACAGACGTGGCGGATGTGGCGAATGCAAAGTGGATGCTCTGTAGTGGAACGAATCAAATTAAAGCTTCCACTACATTGGGAAAAACAGGGACAGTCACTCCTACCTGGAGTGAATTGTGCCAGGGTTTGAAATCGGATAGTACGTGTGCCACTGGCTTTTCGAGTAGTGGTCTTTACCTCGGGTATGGAACTGATTGTAGTACTTTATCTGATAAAATCAGTCTAACCATTGCGGTTCGCCCTGTGGATGTGACAACTCAAAGTAATTATGTGCCTTGTCCGGGAGGAACTACTACGGGAGTTGCGGGCACAGGTGGCGGATGCAGTTATAAGCTTTTTCCTGGGGATAAGAAGGCCTGGCTTGAAACTTCAGACTATTATACTTATGGGACAGATACGGGTATCTCAAATGTTACCTATGATACAGTGTTTTTTTTCTTTAAAGAGGGAGTTGCGGGCGCGGATGGTGGAACCTTTAGTTCTATCACAACTGATTATGCGAACAGTGCTGAAATCCCATTATCAGGACAAGATATCCAAACGAATAGTTATATTTCAGACCTGACAAATGACTCTCATTATTGTTTTCGGATGGCGACTCAAGATACAGCTAAGAATATTGATATGATGGCACCAACAGGTAGCATCTATGTTTGTAATACCGGTGCTACCGATTGTCCTGATGTTTGCGTAACTCCATCTGAAGTTGTGGGACTTTTATCTGACAAGCATTGTTTTATTGCGACGGCTGCTTTTGGAAGCGATATGGACAAACATGTTCAGGAGCTTCGAAATTTTCGAAATGAGTTTATGGCACCCTATTGGTTAGGACGAAAACTTGTAAAGACTTATTATGCTCTCAGTCCTCCGTTGGCTCGTTGGATTTCAAAGCATGAGACGGCTCGTACATTTACACGTGGCATGCTGTGGCCTATTTTGGGCTGGGCTGAGCTTTCTTTGCGCTTTGGGTGGGCTGTCGTGATCTCACCATTCTTACTGGTAGGTCTTCTTATCTTTTTTCATCGAAGAAAAAAGAGGATGTTGAAAGTATGAAAATAATAACCCTCTTATCTTTGTGTCTTTTTATTCTTTTTTCAGCGGGCGCGGGAGCACAGGAAAAAAGTGGCATGAGAGTAAAAAAGATTACTCATCCAGCGGCAAAGGATGGTCTTTATCTGATCGATGAAGAAGGTGTTTATCACTATCGAGTGAAAACAATTTCTAAAAAAGATAACTCCCTATTTTTTCGTCTCGTGAGCCAATCTGCACCTGAAATAAAAGGGAAGACAAATTCAACAACATTTACTTTTCAAGATATGTATCATGAGTCTCAATTAGCCGGAGCTGATTTTGTTTATGAGTGGCAGCCTTTTAAACGATTTGGAAAATTGGGAACTCAAGTTGGGGTTGGACTGACAACAGCGAGTGGAAAAGGCTATTTTAAAAATGATAGTTCTTTGATCCCGAAAGAGTCCTATACTTTTTTCTCAATTCCCGTTTCCCTAGGGGTCGTCTATCGATTTGAGTATTTGGAAAGACAGTGGGCAGCCCCCTATATTGCAGGCGGTGGAATTTACAATGGCCTCGTGGAGCTTCGTAATGATGGAAACGTCAATAGTGTTGCGACACCAGCAGCATATGGCTCTGGAGGACTTCTTATAAATCTGACAGCCATGAACAAGGATCTGGCTTTTACTATGGATCGCGAGTATGGTTTCAGCCAACTATGGATCAATGTAGAGTACAGAAGAACTCAGGGCTTGGACAAATCATTGGATATCACATCCAATCAGATAGGCGTTGGATTGGGAGCGGACTACTAGCTCTCTGCCTTGTTTTAACAAGTCTATCTTGTACAAGAAAAAAAGAATTAGGAACGGCCGAAAATCCAATCAAGATTGGCTTAGTTCCGGGGCAAGAAAAGACGATCCTCGAAGAGACTTCTGTCAAACTTCAAGAATATTTAAATCGAAAGCTGGG
>DAHVKR010000199.1 GCA_027320785.1 Bdellovibrionales bacterium | reverse complement strand
CAAAATTCATTTAAAGAATCCCTCAGAGCGGGTTCTGAAATTTTTCAAACATTGAAAAAAATCTTAGGAAAAAAAGGATTTTCAACGGCAGTGGGAGATGAGGGTGGCTTTGCTCCAAAACTTTCGGGTAACCAAGAGGCCTTAGATCTTTTAATGGAAGCCATTCAGCAAGCCGGTTATGAGCCAGGACAAAATGTATTTCTTGCTTTAGATGTGGCCTCAACAGAACTTTTTGAGAAAGGCACTTACCGTTGGGAAGGAAAGCAACTTCGTCCAGAACAACTTTTAGAAGTTTATCGAGAATGGAGCGAGAAATATCCTTTGGTTTCTATTGAAGATGGTTTCGCTGAGGATGATTGGGATTCATGGGTGAAGATGACTTCTGCTTTGGGATCTGAGTTACAGCTAGTAGGGGATGATATTTTCGTAACGAACCCTAAACGTCTAAAAACAGGAATCGAGAAAAAAGCAGCCAATGCTCTTCTTGTGAAGGTTAATCAAATTGGAACTTTAACTGAAACATTTGAGGCTGTGAACTTAGCTCAGCGCTCTGGATTTCACACCGTTATGTCTCATCGTAGCGGAGAGACAGAGGATACAACAATTGCAGATCTTGCTGTGGCTTTAGGGTGTCAGCAAATTAAAACAGGTAGCCTTTGTCGTTCCGAAAGGATCGCCAAATACAACCAATTGCTTCGAATTGAAGAAGACTTGGGTGGTTTAGGGCAGTATTGGGATAAGGCCGCTTTTTAATTATTTTAAAAGCCCGTGAAGTCCCTAAGGCATTTTGCTGGGGACTTCGACTTCGAACTTTTCTTCTGACTTATTGTATTGAGCTCGAATTTTCAGCTTGTAGGGTTTTTCAAGATGCTGAGGATTTGTGACGGTGTAATGGTCTTCCTGCTGAGTCAAATGAAGTTCTTCATGATTATTTTTATCAAAGGCTGTAACTTGAAGAAGTTTAGGCTTTGCCTCTAATACTTTTTTGCCCATCACAAAAATTTTCGCTGTTTTATCAGCGGGTATAATTCGAAGAGATAGAACTTGGCCCTGAACCATAAGGGCCCTCTTATCGGGAACTGCAGGGTCATAACTTTGATCAAAAGCTAGACTCTGGCACAGGTAGAGGGATGTGAGAAGGCTTGCGAAAAGGAATAAAAATTTCATACTCAACCTCATTTCGGGCTTATTTTGACCTGAATTTGCAAAGAAGGCAAAACTTTAGGTCCAGTGGGACTTACCTGATAGGACGGAATTTCATAAAATGAGAGGATGAAGTTTGTCAAAAATGTTGCTCATTCTGTGCGAGAATCTCTGAATCACCCTCTTCGTATTACGGTGTATTGCTTCATTTTCTTTGTTCTGACTTTATCCTTAAATGGCGTACCTTTAAGACTCTGGGGTCTGTATCGTGATTTAGACCGTTATCGGGGTGAAATGAAGCAGGCTCAAATTGACATTGGCGTATTAGGAGAAAAGCTGAGTCAGGCCTCTGATCCTCTTTATATTGAAAAGCAGGCTCGAGACCGCCTGGATTTAGTTGGAGAGAATGATCTTATCTTTGTCTTTCCCACGCAATAGTGTGTTATTTTTCCATGTCAAAAAATAGTTCACTTGCCAAAAAATCCCGATTTACTAGAATGTTAACTCTGTACAGCGGAGAACAAAGGTGTCGAAGTTGAAACATAATTGGCAGCAAAAACAAATTCGCTTACTCCGTTTAAGATTGGGTTGGACGCAGTCTGATCTGGCTCGTCGTCTTCAGTGTGAAACGGATCTGATTGAATCACTCGAATCAGGAAATGAAAGAGCAGCAGTTGAAATGGTTCACAAGCTCGAACTGATTGCTCATCAAGCTGATTTGTGTGGCGACGAAATTCAGTGTCTGCCCGCCGCTGAAAATATGTGTGACCAAGAGCACTTAGGGCAGGTCTCACTTAACAAAGTGAGAGAAAACGACTAGTCTCTCCTCATGAAAAAAATCTATTTGGTTGATATAAGCTCTCTGTTTTTTAGAGCTTTTTATGCAATTCGTCCTTTGACCTCCCCGCAGGGGGTCCCCGTCAACGCTATCTATGGTTTACTTTCTATGATTGTAAAGCTGTTTAAGTCAGAGAGACCTGACTACATGGTTTTTTGCTATGATCGCAAGGAGCCTTCTTTTCGGAAGGACTTATACGAAAACTACAAAGCCAATAGAACGGAAATGCCAGATGAGCTGGCGACCCAAATTCCTTATATGAAAAAGTTGGTGGATCTTTTGGGAATTCCCTCTTTGGAAGTTCCGAAGTATGAGGCAGATGATTTGATTGGGACTCTGACTCGACTGGCAACAGAAAAAAAGATGGATGTTGTGATTGTGAGTGGAGATAAGGATTTTGCTCAGCTGATCCGCCCTGGTGTCGTGATGTACGACACGATGAAGGATATTCGTATCGATGAAAAAGGTGTTGTGGAAAAATGGGGAGTTACCCCCGAGCAGTTTTGCGATTATTTAGCCATAGTCGGAGACAGTTCAGATAATATCCCAGGCGTTGCAGGGCTGGGTCCGAAAGGGGCTCAGAAATTACTGAACGAATATAAAACACTCGAAAATATTTATGAAAATTTGAACTCTATCAAACCAGCAGGATCTCAAGAAAAACTTCGAAATTCTCAAGAGATGGCGTTTCTCTCAAAAAAATTAGTTCATATCGATTTGCAAGCGCCAGTTGATTCAAATTTAGAAAACTATCGGTTAAAGGGAATGCAAAAAGAAGAGCTACGTGCTTTTTTGCAAGATCTTAATTTTAAAAGTTTTGAAAAAAATCTTCTGGGCGATGATTCTTCGACATCAGCATCTGTTGAACCAGAAGATAAAAAAGAAAACTCTGTAGAAGATCCCCCGGCATCGGGTCAGCCGAGTATTCATAAAGTTTCAGCAGATCAGTTTTTAAAAGCGATCCAAAAGACTCACGAGATTTGGGCTTGGTCTCAGCCGCAAGGGGTTTTCTATTCTGATGAGTCTACGATTTGGCAAGTGGAGGGTGATTCTGCTCCTCTGCAAGAGGCTTTAGAAAAGATGAAAATCCGCTGGAAGGGTTTTGACCTCAAAAGCTTTTGGCGAGAGCAAAAGGGTTTTAGCCCTTTAATTGCATGGGATTCCATGTTAGCAGCCTATGTGGTGCGGGCCGGTGACTGTACAAACTTTTACAAGGTTTATAAGCTACATTGTGAAGAAGAGTTGCCTGAGATGGCAGACCCCCATGATTTTCTAAAAGCCCATCTGAAGCTGAAAGCCTGCTTGGTTAGTAAGTTGAAAGAGTCTGAAAATGAAAAAGTTTATGAGGATTTAGATCTTCCAATTGCGCCCATTTTGCTGCGTATGGAGAACCGGGGAATCAAAATTGATATTCCCTTTCTAAAAAAAATGAGCGACGAGTTGGCTCGAGATATCGAAAAAGAGGAAAAGGCCATTCATAAGTTAGCAGGCGAAAACTTCAATGTCGCAAGCCCAAAGCAGTTAGCTGTTATTTTATTCGACAAACTAGGTTTGCCTGTCGTTAAAAAAACAAAAACTGGTTATTCGACTGATAACGAGGTTTTGCAAGAGTTGGATCATCCCATTACAGCACATATTTTAGAGTTTCGAGAGCTGAGTAAGCTGAAGTCAACTTATGTCGATGCATTGCCTGAGTTGGCCGATACAGAAGGGCGTGTTCATACACACTTCAATCAGGCTTTGACGACAACAGGTCGGCTTTCTTCGACTCAGCCCAA
>DAHVKR010000198.1 GCA_027320785.1 Bdellovibrionales bacterium | reverse complement strand
TAAAATTCTGAATCCTTCCACTGTAAACCGACTCGCCAAAAAAATAAGAAAAAGAAAAAGAAAAAAGAAAAAGAGGAAAAAAGAAAGAAAAAGAAAAAGGAAAACAAAGAGCAAAACATTAAAGTTCTGAAGTTTTTTATAGAGAGCGTTTTTAAAAAAAACATAAACAAAAGGCGGGAAGAGAAGAAGGAGCGTTCCGAGTAAAAAGTCCGTTGTCCATCGTAGGCGCCAGCCCTTTCCGAGGCCATGGTGAAGTTGAAATCGAAACGATTCCCAGTCGTGCTGAGCATTCCAAAGCAAAACAGGTAAGGAGAATAAAGCCCCCAACACAAGGGGCAAAACAATGTGTTGCCAGCGAAGGTTTCTCCAGCCTTTAGTAATCAGCAAATGGAGAGCAAGCACGGGAATAAAAAGAACAATTAAGTATTTGGAGCAAAAACCAAGCCCCAATGAAATACCGAAAAGAGTAGGCCAAATTAGAGAGTTAAGGTCATCGAGTGATTTCAAATAAAGGAGAATCGAAAGACTCCAGAAAAAAAGAAAAGGGATATCAGGGTTTGCAACAAGAGATCCAAGACCCACAAGAGTGTGAAGGCTGAGAAGCCATAGGAGTAATCTTTTTTGGGAAGAGGAGTAGTCCTTAGCAATCCCAGCACACCAAATCCAAATTGTAAGATGACCTAACAGAACAGTGGGCAAGCGCGCCGCAAATAAGAAATTTTGCAAAGGGTGGCCAATGAAAAAAAGCCAAGAAATAAAAGGAGGGTGGTCAAAGTATGAAAGATGCAAGTTTTGCGACCAGACCCAATAATAGGCCTCATCAGAAAAAAAAGGCAAAAATATGCCAAGAGCTATTTTGACAAAGAGAAGGAGCAGCCAATCTCTTTTCCAAGACTCGCTAGTAAGCGACTTGTACAGGCTGACCAGAGGCACCAGGCACTCCTAAATCTCGACCATTCAGAATAATATTAACGGCACCGCCATTATTGATTTTAAGCTTTATTCCGGATCGACTTTTAAAAATGTGAATTTGATCAGCTTTCAAGGCTAATTTCTGTGGGTTTGTTATGCTGGACGAGTATTCGATTTCAACGGCTTCGTGTGCCTCAACAATGACTTCAATGGGCTTGCCAACAGGCTTTTTCGCCGTATCAGGTTTTTCTTCAGGCTGAGTTGCCGGTGTGGGTTTTGGAGTGGGCGCCGCGACAGGGGCGGGTGTAGGAGTGGGTGCAGGTGCAGGTTTTGGCGAAGGTGTTGAAACGATAGCAGCAGAAGAGGACTTAGTCTGATCAGCCTTGGGTGTTGGAGTTGTCGGAGGAGTTGAGGTTTTTGCCTCTTCGGCTGGATGAGAAGTTTCCAGAACAGCCGGTGAAGATTTCTTAGGAGGAGGCGTGGCCTCTGGGCTTTCATCAGCTTTTGTAGTAGGGGTCGCATCGGGTGTATCGGCGTTAACTTCTTCGACAGGTTCTTCTTTCGGTTGATTGGGAAGGCTTTCTGATACGGTTTCAAGGGGGGCAACTTGCGCTTCCCTTTGGTATTTCTTCACAACATTGTTAACGAAATAAATTACGACGACAAGAATGAGACCTAAAACTGAGATTGCAATTGTCTTAAAACCAATTCTGTCCGAGGGCATTTGTGTTGTGGCCAAAATGGATTTTTCAAGATCAGGAACGGGCTCCTTGGCGCTGTTCGTGGGCGTCGCCTCGACTTGCTCTTGAGGCTCGGAGGACTCGGATAAAGTGAGCTCATCAGCATAATGAGAAGACTCGAGAGGTATATCGGCCTGCAGGGAAGCCTGAGGAGAGGGACCCATTTCCTCTGCGAAAACTTGAAGAACTTCATCAGGATTTAACTTAAGAAATTTTGCATAGCTTTGCACGAAACCACGTAAAAATGTGCGTGCGGGCAGTTGAGTTTGATCATCTTCTTCGATCGCCTGTAGAACGCGACTATTAATTTTGAGAAAAAGTGCGACTTCATGAAGAGAGAGACCGCGTTCTTCACGAGCTTTTTTGAGTAGTTGGCCGGTACGTTTCATTAAAGCTCCTTTTTCACAAGCTCCAAAAGAGCTTTCGACTTATCATAGTGAGCTCCATTGGGATAAAGTTGAATCAACTCTTCAAAGCGAACGGCCGCTTTTCTTTTATCTCCGGCACGATAGTGAGCAAGAGCGCTCAAATAGTGGGGCTCATCACTTCCTGTTGATTGACAAAATGTAATCGCTTTATCAAGAGCGTCTGCTGCATCCTTGTAGCGTTTGAGTTCGAAAAGGGTTTTCCCATAGTAGTGGTGAGCTGAACAATTGTCGCGAGCATATTCAATTGCTTTAGAAAAAGGGGTCAGGGCTCGGTCGAACTCGCTCTGTTCAAAATAGAGAAGGCCCTCGTTCATATAAACCCGATCAAGAGCAGGATACGTGAGATCTTTTTTAACTTGAGCAAGTTCTTCTTGTGCGGATTTGTAGGATTTAATGTCTATGTATATTCTCACTAGGTTATTGCGAGCCTCGGTGTATCCAGGATCAATTTCAAGAGATTCTTTTAAGTATTTAATCCCTAAGTCACTACGACCGCGGGCATGATAAGCAAGTCCAAGAGCATTCGCTATGGGGGCGCTATGGGGGTTTAACTTGTAAGCACGTAAAAGCTCCTTTAAGGCTTCGGGGTATCGGCCAGCATCATAGAGTGAGATACCTGACTGCATGAGAAGATCCGCCTCACGCTCTCGTTTTTCGAAAGACTGACAGGCTGACAAAATGCAGGTGAAGAGAAGAAGATAGAGAAGCTTTTTCACTCTGAAAGAGTAGCATCCGAAGGGTGGTGGCAGTCAATCCTTTCAGCCTAGCGAAAGCGACACGAGAGTTTCAACATGGTCGGTTTGGGGGAACATTTCGAAGGGTTTTACAAAATCAATTTTATACTGAGGAGTCAGCTGCAGAAGCTGTTTGAGGTCGCGGCCAAGCGTTACGGGGTGGCAGCTGAGATAAAGAATTTGGCTAGGGCGAGAAAGGCCTAAGGTCTGGATAACAGAAGGGGACGCGCCAACGCGTGGTGGGTCAAGAAAAACGCTGTCATTTTTGTAAGGCCATCGGGAGCTTAGGAAGCCGCCAACATCACCTAAGTGAAAACTAAGTTTTTTGGGTGAAATATTTTTTCTTTGTATTTCTTGATGCGCCTGGTGAACCAGAAGGGGGCTCGCCTCAACAGCCCAAATGTGGGAAAAATTTTTATTTTCTAAAAGGGGAAATGTAAAATTTCCGCCTCCAGCATAGAGTTCAAAGAAGTTCCCGTCGGGGCGTGGAACAAGAGAAGAGAGAACTTCATCAATCAACTGAGTGTTTTGAAATCGATTGACCTGAGAAAAACCGACAAGCTCCACCTGATTATCAAGTGGGGTTATCACAGTTTTAAGATCCTCGGTTAAACGTAGATCATATCGTGTGGCTTGAGAAGTCTGGGGTGGGGGTGCGCGAAGAGCTGTTCGCAAAGGCTCTTCAACCAAAAGACAGTCTTGTATCGAAATAAAATCATGAGAGTGGCGGCGGCGAAAATTCCAAGTTCCGTCGACGGCAGTGACTTGGATTCGATTGCGATAATGATATTCTTGAGGGCTTGGAATAATAGGGCTGATGCTGAACTCGTGAGTCTTTGAGAGACCACGTAAGGAGTCTTCCACAAGAATCTGTTTTTGATAAAGTTGCTCTTTGCGAGAGAGATGCTGCCAAGAACAGCCACCGCACTTTTCAAAATAGGGGCAGGGAGGCTTTACT
>DAHVKR010000197.1 GCA_027320785.1 Bdellovibrionales bacterium | reverse complement strand
ACCATGGCAACAAAATCAAAAATTGCAGTTAACAACGGCATGCAAATAAAAGCCGCAACAATTCGAGGAGAAATCAAATACTGAATAGTATTCACACCCATAACATCAAGCGCATCAATCTGCTCGTTTACTCTCATGGTTCCTAAACGAGCGGCCATGGCTCCGCCGGCACGTGCGGCGACAATAAGCCCTGTCAACACGGGACCTAATTCTCGAAAAATACCGAGTGCCACTGTCGGTCCCACAAGATTGGTGGCATTTACAATTTTAAATCCGAGATAAATCTGAAAGCTCAGAGCCAGTCCGGTGAAAAGACTGGTTAAAGAAATAATTCCAACCGATTGATTCCCAATAAACTCCATATGCTTGAGAATCTCAACGAAGCGAGAAGGTCTGACAAATATAAGCTGAATAGAGCGTGAAAGAAGAACAACCATCTGTCCAACTTCACTAATAAAACCTCTGAGCTTAAGGGTGATTCCGCTTGCAAATTCCATTTATGCTATGTCTTCCATCCCTGTCTTTTAAGAATAAGGTTCCCCCATTAAAAAGTCAGCCCTGAAAAGAGTCAGGCTCGACTTTTCTTATCAATCCTGTGTCAAAATGTCCTTTAGCCCTTACGACTTGCGTTTACTTACGAGCACAGTATTCTACTTTTATGAAATTATTGAGTCTTCTTCTCTTCATCTCCTCTCCCTGCTGGGCTTCTCTTCTCTACACACCTGTTCATTTTAAGAGCGAAACAGCTCGTCTTGTTGTGGTCTTGCACGGCTGTCTACAATCAGCGGAATCTATGGCCCTTGGGACAGGTTGGAATCAAATTGCTGATCAGAACAATCTTGTGATTCTATACCCACAGGCCCCTCCAGGATCGAATCCCATCGGCTGCTGGAACTGGTACTTACCTGAAAATCAACGTGCCGACCGAGGACAACTCAAGCTTATACATGATGATATTTTTGAAACACTCGAAAGACTTCAGATGAAAAATGCGAAAATTTATCTCGCAGGTCTTTCATCTGGTGCCACCACCGTGGCCGGGCTTATCTCATGCTATCCACAGGACTTTACAGCAGCAGCTATTCACTCGGGCCCCTCCTATGGTCTTGCGCAAAATCTCTTCGAGGGAAATCAAGTCCTAAAAGACGGCCCTCCCTCTACAAGACCACCCACTTCCTGCAATCCAAACGATTTCACAGGCTCCCTTATTCTGATTCAAGGTAGTGATGACCATGAGGTGAATCCTAAAAACGCAGATCAAGTGATTGCGGACTTTGCCCGTGATGCAAAAGCTCTACCGCCGCAGGATTTTACAAGCGGTGGTTTATCCTATCAAGTTACCGATTATTGGCAAAAAACGAATCTCAAACTTCGCTATGTGAATATTCACGGCTTCCCTCACGCTTGGGCTGGCTTCGTTAAGAATTTGCGTTACCCCACATTCGTAGGACCTGACTCAAAAAATCCAACTCAAATTCCTTTTTTTAATGCGACGGGACCTAGCTCGACCAATTTAATTTGGGATTTTTTTAAACAATAGGATTATTTATTTTTATAAAGACGTGGAACTCGCTCGCCTACACTTGTTAAAATTTCCCATGGAATTGTTTGAGCTTTTTCGGCAGCCTCTGTAGCAGGCAAAGCTTCTCCTGTCTTTTCGGATCGTCCTACAAAAATAACTTCATTCTCTTTTTCATGAGACAATCCTGTCACATCCACCATCAAGTAATCCATGCAGATACTTCCCACTATAGGAGCTCGCTGTCCATTCCAAAGAACTTCTGCACGATTTGATAAAATCCGATGCCAACCATCGGCATAGCCAATAGGAACAACGGCCACTTGAGAATCTCGAGAAGCTTTCCAAGTGTGCCCGTAAGAAACTCCCTCTCCTGTTTTGATATCTCGAATGAGGTTGGTTCGCGACTGCAAAGTCATAACAGGTTTAAAATCTAACTTTGATTCAGAAACTGGATTATAACCATAAATAAGAAGGCCTGGACGCAATCCCCAATTCTGTTGAGCCAAAACCCCTTGGGCTCCAGACATTTTGCAAACAATACCACCACTATTTAAAACATGGAAAAATTCAGAGTAGTCTTTAAAAACTTCCCATACATTTAAAAACCTTCCAATCTGCTCCACTGTTTCACCATTGGGATCCAGACCATCTTCGCTTTGGTATAAATGCGTCAGCACACCTTCTAACTGTAAATGACTTTGCTCTTTGAAACGAGCTCGTACATCAGCAACCTCTGCCACTTCGAAACCTAATCGATTCATACCCGTATCAAATTTCAAATGAATCTTCGTTGGCTGTTTAAGAGAAATGAGAATATCCAACTGCTCCCATGTGCTCACGACCGGCGTGAGTTGATTTTCAAACATCTTCACAGCCCCTTTCGAGTCAAAGCCTCGAAAGACCAACACATCCGCTTTCACACCTAACTGCCGAAGAAGTAATCCCTCTTCGATTAAGCAAACACCCAAATGTTTTACACCGAGAGTTTCCAAAAATTGCGAAACTTTCACATCACCATGACCATAAGCATTTGCCTTCACCATAGGACAGAAAAAAGTATCCTGTGGAAAGCCCTGTCTAATAAGTTGAATATTGTGCTCAAGATGCGAGAGATTAATCTCAGCCCACGTCCTTCGGTACATCTCCACGCACGCCTCCTCGGACAACTCTTGGAATTCCCACTCGTCCGCCACCTTTAGCCTGCATATGCCGAATGGCCTCATCGGCTAAACGCCGAAGTTCAGAAGCTTGATGAGTGTGTATATGACTTTCAGCTAAACCTCCGCTGAGCGACACACGAAAACCTAAGGCCTGGCGGCCCTGCTCTTGCAGCTGGGCTTGAAGATCAACGGCTTCTTTTAAAACATCATTTGTAGCTTGAGAAAGCATAACATAAACTCGCCCATCTAGAGTTTGCACATCACGCAATCCCCAGCGACGAACACATAAGTCGAGCAAAAGATCTTGAGCTTTTTTTAAAGTTTCTAGACCCCAAAACTCTATTACTTCTTTTTCATCATCTAAAGCCAGTGCCAATAACGTAAACGGTTTTTGCACTAGCCAATGCTCTCGAAATTTCTTTTCAACCAGAGTCGAGAAATCCTGAACTTCATTCTCTTCCTGCAAAAGCTGGCTTTGGCGGGCAATAATGAGTTCTTCTTGCATACGTCTTAATGACATTTGCATTTCTTCTTTACGCGCATGTCGATCCACAGCCCATAGAAGTCTTTCGAGAACATAAGGTTGATCATTTTGTACAAACTCTACAAGCCCGCGATTTTGATAGCTTGCAAGAATTGAGTATTGACCAATGGGTGCCACCACAATCCAAGGTAGCTGAGCCCTAACCTGAGCTAAGGCCTGTACCCACTCACTCAGCTTATAACGAAGAGCCAAGGTCTCAAGAACAACAATGGGATTTTGAACTGTCTTAAGTTCTTCAAAAAAAACTTCTGGATTTTTAAAAACTTGAACCTGGTATCCCGCTTGCTCAAAAAACTGCTGAGTCCCCTCTCGATCTGAGCCAGGGCCTAATAACGCAAAGACCGTGTGGAAATGCCGACGTTCATACATTTCCATCTCTCCTCATCGTTGTCTCTTTCATTTGAAACTCATCAGTCTCTTCGGTTGCTAACTCCGTCTCCATATCAGGATTGAAATCAACAAACTGAGCGACTTCTTGTCGCAGGCGCTCTTCTTCGTTCATTTCAACATTCGAAACTTCAACGTCGGAAGATTGCACAGTCGTAACGGGCTCAACAAAATCAAGATCACTTAACTCTAATAATTTTTCAATTTCAGCA
>DAHVKR010000196.1 GCA_027320785.1 Bdellovibrionales bacterium | reverse complement strand
AGGAAAGTTGATTTGTCGTAACATTTGCAGGAGCAATAAGCTCAGCCTGCAATTGGCCAGAGCCGATGATACCCTCACGTTGCTTGTTCGAAAACTTATCAAACCACTTTTTAAGAGGACTCAGCTTAAATTCGCCTAATTGAAAACCACTCGAGGGGTCTATTTTTAAAGAAAATTTATCGGAATAGGCATGGTATTCAGTTGGAAGGTCTAAATGCAGTATCAATTTGAGAGGCTGGTTGGGCTTCACTTCATTGGGCACAATTTCAGCCTGGACTTTGAGAGGGTCTGGAAGCTGATTTTCTGCATGAACAAAATTTGTACAAAGTAATAGGCAAAAGAGGGGGTACCATTTCAACAATTTCAGGATCATGAGTTAATCTACCGCGACTCTGGGGTAAGGACAAGAAATCTCGACCAGCGCCTAGATTCAGGAAGTCACCTTTATTTTTCATGATCTCAATCCGATATAACTCTTGAGGTTTAACTATGGGATTTGTCGGTATTTTAGTCGTTTTCGGAATGGTGTTCGGAGGTTTCTTAATCTCCGGTGGTAAGATGCATATTATTTTGGAAGCCGCACCAGATGAATTGATGGTTATCGGAGGGGCAGCCTTAGGAGCTTATATTCTAGGAAACCCTCTTAAAACTATTAAAATGGGCTTTAAATTAGCCATCAAAGCTTTAACAGCAAAAGGTCCGCAGAAGGCTGATTATCTTGAGCTCTTGCAGCTCATGTTTCAATTATTTCAAGTCTTTCGAAAAGAAGGTCCTCAAGGTGTTGAAAAACATATTGAGAACCCAGAGCAATCTGAAATCTTTAAAGCCTATCCTGGATTTATGAAGAATCATCATGCTGTTCACTTTTTGTGTGATACGATGAAGATTACACTTTCGGCAGAACTCTCACCCTATGATGTTGATGATCTTTTGGGAAATGATATCAAAGCGATACATTCAGAAGAGCATCAAGCTCAACATGCAGTTCAATCTGTTGCGGATGGATTCCCAGGTTTGGGTATCGTGGCCGCGGTTTTGGGTATCATTAAAACCATGGCCCACTTAACTGAGGGTGTGGAAAAAATCGGTGCCTTGGTGGCGAGTGCCCTTGTGGGAACGATGCTTGGAGTGTTCGGTGCCTACGGTATGATTGGTCCAACGGCGACTAAGATGGCAGCAGATATTGAAGCAGAAGGTCGTTACCTCGAGGCGATTCGTCAAGCGATGGTGGCTTTACAAAGAGGAGCGCCTCCTCTTGTTTGTGTGGAATATGCGAGACGATCTGTTATGCCAGAAGAAAGACCTTCTTTTGAAGAAATGGATGGAGCTACGAAGAATATTAAAAAGGCAGCCTAATAAAGAAAGCTGAGTAAAAGTGGCAAAAGAGAAACCCATAATTGTTATTAAAAAGATTACTGTTTCCGGGGGCGGCCATCATGGTGGTTCCTGGAAGGTGGCTTTGGCTGACTTTATGACAGCGATGATGGCGTTCTTTCTTGTTATGTGGCTTTTAGGTCAAAGTGATGAAACTAAAAAAGCCATTGCAGACTACTTTTCCACACCCTCTGTGATTGAATATAACTTTGCGAATTATGGTGTTGAGCTTACTTTAGAAAAGTTGTTCTTGGATTTAGTAAATGAACCCTTGAAGGCATTCCAGAGCTTTATGCAACCGATGGATACAAATCAGAATTTGCTGGATACAGGATCTCAAAAGGTTGTGGTTTCAAGTTTAGCGGATCAATTAGGAGATATCGCGAAGAATGTTCAAGTCAGTCAAGATGGTTTTGACTTTGATATTCCAGATAACATGCTGTTCATTCGCGGAACATCAATTCCAACTCCTGAATTCGTGGATATTATGGACAAAGTTAAAGGAATCACCACGGGATTGGCGGATGCTGAAATTCATATTACTTCAGCTATGTTTATTCAGAGTGTGAAAAGCCAATCAGAGTTCGATGCTCGAAAAATTGCCTCTCAACGATTGGACTTAGTTAAAAATAAAATTATATCCAGCTTAGCTAAAACAACTTCAACAGTTGTAGGGGATATTAATGTTCGAGATAAAAAAGGTGATATTGAGCCGAGTAAGCTTATTGGTTTTATCAAACTTCGAATTCGCCAAAAACCAATTAAATCGGATGGAACTAAAGCTCGCAAGCTGCAAGATATATTTGGGGATAAGAAAACGGATATGAATGTCTATGAAGATTATCTTCAGCAACTCACAGAGCGCAAAAAGAAGGAAAAAGAGTCTGAGCAATTCTAGTTGGTGAGTTTTTAAAAACCAACAGTTGCGCTTAAGATAAAAGCTAATTGTCCTTGATCTTTAAATTCACCTGTAGCTGTGGTGTAGGTGAGACTTCCCATCAAAATAAAGTCTTTTAGTTTAGAGCCAATACCCGAGCGGATATCAAAAAAACCATTTACACCATCGGCTTTTGGCATCGTATAGCCACCTTGGTTAGACCAAATCCAACTTCCGCCTCCAATGAGGGTATCCTTACCAGCTCCTGCATAAGTAGCCCCATTGCGAGTTCCTTCCCAGTTGCTGTCCATGTCGTAGATAATTTTCCAGCCCCAAAAGTCAAAATGAATACCGACGGTATTACCATCTCGATTATTGGCCTTAAAGTATTTGTTCTCATTATAAATGATGTTCATCTTTACACTGTCGGAAAAGTCGACTTTTACATCTGCGTTGGCTTTCAGCCAAAAATGTGTGGTTTGGGTTGAGTCGTACCGCACGTTAGCTCCCCAAAGGCCCATTCGAAACTGAGAACCAAAGTTGAACCAAAAATCAGATTGGAGCCCAGGATCCCCTTTTGTTTGAGTCAGTCCTTTTTCAACAAAGTTGCTGGCTAAAGTAGCAGTTCCATTCAGGCGATAATCAGGCTGTGTTGAGCTGAGTCCTCCTGAAGATTGCGCATAGGCAAATGATGTTGAAAGTAAAATAAGTAATAGTGAAGAAATTCTTTTATAGAGCATGCAGCATTAGTTTGACTAAATATGATAAGAAAAACAATAAAGAGACATGGATCGTACTCGACTTTGGACAGAATACCCCCTTGTGGCCTTTGATACTGAAACCAGCGGAGCCTACCCAGTTGGATCTGATATTGTTGAATTTGGAGCGGTTAAGTGGTTTCAAGGGAAAGAAGTCGGTCGGCTACAGGTATTGATTAAGCCTCGCGAGCCCATGGGAGATTTCATCATCGGTATTCATGGAATCACAAATGAAATGGTCGAGTCTGCTCCTGCTATGCAGAATGTGGTGGGTCAGATTTATGATTTTATGAAGGATGCCATAGGATTGGCTCATCACGCACCGTTTGATATGGGCTTTTTGGCCTTTGATTACGAACGCTATGGGCTCACGTTACCTTCGACGCCTGTTTTCTGCACAAGTCTACTCTCTCGCTCTTTGATTCACGATACGGAAAACCATAAGCTTCAAACTTTAGTAAAGCATTTTAATATTGATGGCGGGGCTGCTCATCGTGCTGAAGATGATGCCAATTCCTGTTTACAAGTAGGACTGAAGTGTTTGCAACTGATGGGAGAGTGCTCGATTCAAAAGGTACTTGAACAGCAGGGTAAAAAACTTGAATGGGCCTATTACAGCTTGCAGTTTCCGCAATCATTGGCTTCTCAAGTTGTACGAGATGCTATTTTGAAGAAATCGGATATCGAGATTATTTATAATAAGGGTTCTAAACAGGGAAAGTTAAGACCTGTCCGTCCGTTGGGGATTGTCAGGAATCCGGATGGTGATTATCTAGCCGCTATCTGTCTACTGGATCATCAGAAGAAAAGATTTTACCTTC
>DAHVKR010000195.1 GCA_027320785.1 Bdellovibrionales bacterium | reverse complement strand
ACTCAGAAAAATTCGAGAATGTCAGATTCCCTCTATTCGAAAAATTAACCCCAGCGTTCCAGTCGAACTTGAAAGTATCGTCAATAAGGCTTTAGCGCGTGATCGTTCACTTCGTTATCAAACGGCGGCGGCCTTTTATAAAGATCTCAATCGATTCTTAAATACAGAGTATCCTGATTTCTCTGCGCATGATTTTTCTATTTTTATTAAAAATGCTTTTTCTGAAAACTACAAAGAAACGAAAAGAAAACTCGTTGAATACTCTAAAGTTTCCTATGCGAACTCAGAAGAAAAAACTCATATTACTCAGACCTTAACATACGCACCCGAAAACCAGGCCGGCTCATCGCATCAGGCGACCGCTCTTCCTCCTATCCCCCATTCTGACTCAGAAAGCGAAAAACTTGATATCGAGACGGATACACAGGCCAAAGTAAACCTTGAAAGCTTGAAAGGCTCTAACCAAAGGTCGAAAAAATCAGTTGTTTCACAAAAAAGCAGATCTTCAAAAACCACAACACAAAAAGCTTTATCAGGAACTCGCACCTACATTAATCCGCATACAACCTCAAAGATAAATTATAGCAAAAGGTCACTATTCGATCCCGTTATCGCTCTTTTCGTTGGGGCCATTCTTGTTGTGGGCGGTTTATACTTTTGGAAAAATCAGCATTCCTTAAGACCTGAAGCCTTCTTAGCTCAAGATAAAGCTGAACAATCAGCCAATAATCAAGAAGGCAATGCTGATTTAGCCGCCACTGGAGAGGTCACTATAACTGTATCCTCTGACCCTCAAGGCGCTGAAATTTTTATCAATGGGAAAGCACTAGGGGCCGTGACTCCTGCTCAAATTCAAATTCCATCACACAAAGAAGTTATTCTGAAGTTACAAAAAATTGGCTATATGACCTACGAGAATACTATTTATTCTTCCGAAAATGGCAAAACGATTAGAGCAACTCTTCTGTCTGGAAAAACAGGGGCTATCAATTTAGCTTTAATCAACGGTGGGGCTCAACCTGTAGTCGAGATTAATGGAATCAAAATTACAGACTCTCTACCACTTAAAAACTATCGAATTCCAGCTGGTGTTCCTGTTGTTATCGAAGCGAGCAATCCTTTTTTAGGATTAAGAACTGAACAAACTGTTGTTGTACAAGAGAATGAATCGAAAACACTAGAACTGATTTTGAAGCCTGAAACGAAGTAGCCATGACACTTTATCACTCATTACTAAACTTTCCAACACGATCAGGAGTGAGCGTTGAATATTTCGAAAACGGACGCCTTAAGCAACTCGATTGGAATAAATACTACAATCTGATCCGACAAGTTACCTTTTCTTTACATAGAGTGGGTGTTCAAAAACAAACACGAGTTGGTATCATGGCTAATACATGCTTGCAGTGGGGACTTCTCGATATGGCCATTCAAAGCCTTGGTGCCGTGACCGTTCCTATATACCACAACTCCACCGCCGATGAGATCAATCACATTCTTAATGATTCGGGATCTCAGTTTCTCTTTATTCAGAATGTACGAGATTTAACTCTCATTACTTCACAAAATCAAAAAAAAACAAAAATAATTTCACTCCATCAACAAGTCGATGACGTGCTGGGGTGGAATGAGTTTATGGAACTCGGAACACCTGAGGAAAACTGGTTTGAGTCTTTAGAGGTTCCTAATGACTCTGAACTCGCAACAATTGTGTATACCTCTGGAACAACGGGGCAACCCAAGGGGGTTTGTCTCTCTCACATTCAAATCATGTCCGAAGTGGAGGAGGCTTTCTCCTGGGGAATCTCGAGCGAGGACAAAACTCTCTGTTTTCTTCCTCTTGCGCATGTTCTGGGACGTATTGAGTACTGGGCTCATATTTACTGGGGTTATCAACTTGCCTTTTCAGAAGGAATTGACCGTCTTCGTAAAAATCTCACACAATGCAAACCAACTGTTTTCATTGCAGTGCCTCGCGTTTTTGAAAAATTTTATGAGGCGATTATGGCCCAAATGGAATCTCTCGGTTTACGTCGAAAGGTTTTTGAGTGGGCTCTCCTTGTGGGAAAATCCGTGAGTGAATATACACTATACCAAAGAAAAGTTCCTTTACAGTTGGCTCTCGAGTACGAGTTGGCCGATCAACTTGTTTTGAGTCAGATCAAAAAAGCTTTCGGAGGCCGGCTTCGTTTTGCAATTAGCGGGGGCGCACCTCTTAATCCTCAAATCACCACATTTTTTCATAACTGTGGAATTCTCATACTGGAGGGCTATGGGCTCACAGAAACCACAGCCGCCATCTGCGTTGGGCGCCCCACTCAATATGTAATTGGAACTGTTGGGATACCGATAGGAGATGTGCAAATTAAAATTGCGGAGGATGGCGAAATTCTTATCAAAAGTAAAAAAGTGATGATGGGATATTACAATTTGCCAGATGAAACAGAGAAAGTTCTAAATAATGGCTGGTTCTCGACTGGTGATATTGGCGAAATGACTCCCACGGGAGAGCTCAGGATTACGGATCGGAAAAAAGACCTTATCAAAACATCAGGTGGTAAATATGTCGCTCCTCAAAAACTAGAAGCTCTTATTACTGAAAGCCCTCTTATTCAGCATGTTCTCGTCTATGGTGATCAAAAAAAATACGTTGTGGTGCTTCTAAGTCTTAAAGATGAAGCGGCTCTACTTTCAGAAGATGAGCTCAGCGATCGACTCCGTGATCATATAGCTCAGGTTAACTCGCAACTCGCAAGCTATGAAACTGTTAAAAAATTTGCAACGACTCAGGATCAGTGGACTGTTGAAAATGGCCTACTCACCCCTTCACTCAAAACAAAAAGAAAAAAACTCATCAATAAATATAAAAGTGTATTAGAATCTCTATACGAATAATATTTACTGCACCCAGAAACGAAGACCTAAAGTGATATAGGTATTAGTAAAATCATACTTCAAAGGCGAGCCATCAGACTTCATAATACGGTCACCCTTAGAGGCAGCCCCGGTAAATGAATTCGTCACATCTGCCAAGTATTTTATGTTTCGAAAATTAAGCTGACGATAGCTGTAGGCTAAAACAATCGTCGTGTTATCATTCCAATGAAACTCAGTTCCTAAAGAATAGTTCATTAAATTGGCCGTGCTTTTACCTTCAATCGAAAAATCTGTATTAGGAGCGATCGTAAGATTTGAGTAATCCGTTTTAACAGTGAGATCTCCAGTCCCAAAATACGCCTGCCCAAAGATTCTATATGTTTTGGCCTGATAAAAAACAACTTCGACTCCTGCTTTTGGAATATAAGCTGAAATATCAGATGTATAAGAATAAACAGCTGTACCACTCGCGCTTGCAATACCTTTAATTTTCGATGGTTTTATTATTTCCAAACCAAAAAGCCATGACAGGTGATCTGTATTATAAACAAATCCGAACTCTCCACCCATGTGGGTATCAAATCCCTTAGTATAACTATCGGCTGAACTCTCTCCTTCAAAAAATTTTTTACCCACACTGGAGGCCCCATAAGTCGCGCTAAAGTATCCCCCGAAGCGAGTCTCACTCATGTCAAAAACACGGGCTCGCGCAATCGAACTTAAGAACAAAATGACGAGAAGAGTTTTCATCTTTTTATGATATCAAGAACGACTTTAGCTGTTTGTTTTTTTCCAGCCACCTGCAATGTCTTCATTCTAACTTCAGAATTCAGGTCTAAAGTCAGAGAGAGTGTCCCGTCTTGAGGGTCCTCTGTAACCTTAGCATTCTTGATTAAATTAGAATCCTTTAAGAGGCTTCGAATAAAATTTTCATCTATGCGAGAATGTAATAGTTTCTGGTAATGGTTCAAATAATA
>DAHVKR010000194.1 GCA_027320785.1 Bdellovibrionales bacterium | reverse complement strand
TTCTTTGACCATAGAGGCAGAGATCGACATTTTTGCACTCCTTTATAGAAAGTAAGAGAATTAAATTGAGAAAACGTAAAGTAAAAAGAAGCCCCTATTCGGAGGCTTCTTCAGTGTCGTTTGATTCTTGATTTTCAAGCTCAGCTTGAATTTCAACTTCATCAGCTGTACCAGCGGCAACAAGCTTACGCGCCTTGCTCACTTTCACAACAGAAGGTCCTTCAGATTTTTTATCTTGAGATCTTCCGCCACGACCCGCGCCACGTTTTTTAGGGGTAGCTTCTTCGGACTTCTCAACTCTTTCAACAACTTCAGCTTGCTTATCAGACATTGTGCGGATTTTTTCTTCCCACATTTTTGCACCTTCAAGGTAAGCGTCAGCAATCATGTTTGTGAAAAGTTTGATAGAGCGAATAGCGTCGTCATTTCCAGGAATTGGATATTCGATAGTTTCGGGATCAGAGTTTGTGTCTGCGATAGCAACAACAGGGATTCCCAAACGCTTAGCTTCTGCAACAGCAATATGCTCTTTAGGAAGATCAACAACGAACATCGCTGCAGGCATTTGTTTCATATCACGAATACCATTTAAAAATTCAGAAAGCTTAAGGTACTCTTTCTCGACCTTTGCGCGTTCTTTTTTAGTTAAATAGTTAAGCTCGCCAGACTCCTTCAGCTTATCAATTTTTCTCATTTGATCGATAGAGGCTTTAATTGTTTCGAAGTTTGTGAGCATGCCGCCCAACCATCGTTTCGTAACATAGTACTGACCGCAGCGAGAAGCCGCTTCGGTGATGGGCTCAATAGCCTGTTTCTTTGTGCCAACAAAAATCAAACGTCCGCCATGAGCGGCAACGTCTTTTACGAATTCGGCTGCTTTTTGAGCGCGAACCATTGTTTTTTGAAGGTCGATAATATGAATCCCACCACGATCTGTGTAAACGTAGTTTTTCATTTTAGGATTCCAACGTTGGGTCTGATGTCCGAAATGCACACCTGCATCCAACATCTCTTTCATGGTAACACTAGCCATATATTCTCCTTTTCTGGTTAGGCCTCCTCCGAATCAGAGCTTAAAAGCGAGTTTACTTTTAAGGTGCGACCCCCAGTGAAACCATCAGTGGAGGACCAGAATTTAATCCGGAGTGTGTATTGGTTCATGAGGGATACCAAAGCGCGGCAATAAGTGCAAGAAGGGAATCGGCTGAGCGGGAGGGGCTCGCGCCAGCGGGTCGGAGCCAACTCGATCAAAAAAGCTAAGCATATCAAGAGTTTAAAAATAATATTGTAATTACAGTAACTTGATGCTATGTTTCACAGCCCTTGTCCAGATGGAGGATAGATATGAAATGGACTGTACTTTTCGCAATTTTGGCAACTCTTCAAGCCGGAGCCTACAGCTCGAACCCAATCAAGGTCAAAACGGGTGCTCTCAACCATGTGGGAACATTTGGAACTTCTTGGGCGGGTCAAAAGGAGCTCTCAATTCAAGTCGATATGATCAAAAAAACTTCAGCAGCTCCAGTGGTTCAAATTGCATCTCAAAGTCAAAACAGCTGCGCTCATAAAAAGACGCTGATCACATACAGCGGATATGATCTTGCAAAACAAACGTACTTGATCACGTATGAAGTTCAGATTGTTCGTCAGAAATTGAACAAACAGTGCCTCGTGATCATCCAATCAGATGAAAACGAAAGCCCAGAACTCGCCACGCGAGTTTCTATTATTTAACTTTAAAAAGTTAAGGCTTCTAAAATGCAAAAAGGAAGTTCGGCAAACCGAGCTTCCTTTTTTTTTCGAATTTGATTCCGACTTTAACTTCGGAGGTTCAAATGGCGAACATATCCAACAGACATTGGAATATTCGGCGTAAATTGAAGCTTGTTAAAGTTCTCCTAGGGCTAGTTTTGATGGCCCTAGAGGCTTTTGGACAGGTTCATAAACCTCGGAAATAAAATTCATGGAAACTCAGGAGGCTCGGCTTTGCCCTAAATCTCGGCTTCGTGTGAAGCTTCGTTCTCTAGATCCGCGGCTAGAAAACCCAAAGAGGCTAGCACAAGCTGAGCTTGATTAAGCGTACCGACAATGTTTCGATTTTTTTGAACGGTGCCCGAGCCAATCCAAAGATTTTCTAGCTCAGGCCAAGATTGATTGGCGCTAAGCTTGATATCAAAGTGACCGCCGAAGTTAGGTTGGACACTTATTTTCTCTAGAGTATTTTCGTTGATCGAATCTGGATAGGCTCTCTTAATTTGTCTCTTAATTCTTTTAAGAGCTTGCCCAACAACTTCTGCATCCTCAGCTTCCTCGTCAGGAACAAATGTAATCCATGTGCTATGAGGGCCTTGAAACTGCCCAACACAAGTTACAATTTCCTCCTGAGCTGTTCCAATTAGGATGTGGAAAGCGGGATTGTCCGTCACGAGAGCTTCATGATCGATTTGTAGGGTCGCACGTGTCCAGGTTTTTGTTTTTGAGATTTTAGTTTGAACTTTTCCGTTGATAAACTCGGAGGGCAAAAGTCGATTGAGAGATTTAACATCTCCACAGTAGATAAAGTTTTTGCCGAGAATTTTTTTTGTTCCATTAACAAGAACATGCTGAACTTGACCATTTTCAACAATAAACTTCGTAACTATAGATCGAGGGGAAAAAGTTCCCTTAAAGTTTTCTAAAAGCCTTTCAATCCAAAGGGGCGGGAGTGCTTTTAGGTTATAAAAGCGGCTAGAGCAGTAAGGGGCGAGCTCCTCATAGAAGTCAGGAGTTTTTTCTCCAAAACCCATAAAGGCTTTGAAGGTCCCCTCATCATAGGTGAGGGGCGACTGTTCGATCACGTCTCCTTGAATTTTAATTCCTGTGAGATCTTCTAAAAACTGTAGACCCTTTTCCGCTAAAGGAGATTCAGGAATAATAGCAAGATGGGGTTTGCGCAGCCAACCACCGGCGACTTCAGAGGAATCTAAAAGCAAAACTTTTTCAGTCTCTTGAGAAAGGCGTGAGGCAATTGAGAGACCAGATAAACCACTTCCAATAACAACGTAATCATAAATAGAACTCATGCAGAAATCCTGATCAACAGAGCTCTTCTTTGCAAGAGTTTTATGGGGAAATTAGCTAACGCATTTAATCAAGAGCCGGAGAGCGGCTCTGACGGCGGGTTTGAGAAAAGTATTTTTGTCTAAAAAGCGAGCGATCAGAGGAGAAATTTTATAATATTTTTTAATGAAGAGTCGTCCCCAACTTTTTTGCTTGAGTTTTTCGTCTCGGAAGAAGCGTAAAATTTGAACTTCGGCGGCAAGAGGACTTTCGAATGCAGAGGTGGCGATAAAGCATCTGGGGCGCTCATTTGAGGCATTCTTCAGAAGGGTTTTAAAAGCGCTTGGGTTTTTAGCTTGTTTTACATAGTGCTCGGCTCGTTTGATAATGTCAGGAAAAATGGGCGTGAAGCGAGCGAAGAGGGCAAGTTGTTTTCCAACACGTGCCTGTCGCTCGCCATACTTTTCGCTGGTATCATAAATACGCATGAGGTCCCAGTAGACAGAGGTTACGACCGTCAGCTCTTCCGTTCGTGCAGAATCTTTAAAATGATCAGGTGTGAGGCCCTGACCTTTTTCAACATTGAAAACAATCTCAAGAATTTTAAGATACTTTTCATAGGAAACGGCGGCTTCTGAGTACATTCTTTGTGTCATCAGGCTGCGCCCATTTTTAACTAAAGAGACTCGGCTCTTCCAAAGTTGTAAACGATGTTGCTCTTTTGCTTTTTCCTGCGCAAGCAGAACCCCGCCCGAGCGAGTGCTCGCCAACTTTCTGAGGTCCGTTAAGCAAGACATGCAAACCTGTGAGGGGATAGACTCACCCAGATCGTTCAGTCTTTTTAAA
>DAHVKR010000193.1 GCA_027320785.1 Bdellovibrionales bacterium | reverse complement strand
TGGTGGCTATGTGAATACGGAGCTGCGACAAATTGAAGATCCACGTCTATTTAACGATATCGATTATTTGATTTATGATGATGGCGAGAAACCCCTTCAACAGCTGCTTTATTTTTTGCAAGGTCAATGCAATCAGGATCAACTTTTGCGAACGAAGGCGCGACAGGGTTCTCATGTTGTGGATTTTCATAATGATCAAATTAAGGATTTTCCATTTAAAGAAAGCCTCACGCCTGATTATTCTGATTTAAAATTGAATCGGTATATCTCGATGGTGGAGATGCCGAACCCTATGCATCGAATGTGGTCGGACTTCCGATGGAACAAACTGATTCTGGCTCATGGATGCTATTGGAAGAAGTGCACATTCTGTGATGTAAATTTAGATTATATTGGACGATTCGAGCCTCAAAAAGCAGAACGAATCGTCGATCATATCGAAAAGTTGATCGTACAGACGGGCTCAACTGGATTTCACTTTGTCGATGAGGCGGCACCTCCCGCGCTGTTAAGGCAGATGAGCTTAGAGCTCCTCAAAAGAAAAATTAAAATCAGTTGGTGGGGAAATTTAAGATTTGATGTGATGTTTACGCCAGATCTTGCTGAGTTGATGGCTGATGCGGGTTGTGTGGCCGTTACGGGTGGTATTGAGGTGGCCAACCCGAGGCTTTTAAAATTAATCAATAAGGGCATTGAAGTCGAAAAAGTAGCTCAGGTGACAAAGGCATTTAAGGATGCGGGCGTCTATGTTCATGCCTACTTAATGTATGGGTTTCCAACTCAGACCGATCAAGAGACCATCGATAGTCTTGAGGTCGTTCGACAATTATTTGAAAATGAGTGTTTAGACTCTGCTTATTGGCATCGGTTTTTAGCAACTATTCATTCACCTGTTGGGAGAAATCCTGAAAAATTTAGTATTCATCTTCCGGCGGTTCAAAAACCCAAAGCGGGTCTATTTGCGAAGTACGAGATCCCGTTTGAGGACCCAACAGAGGCTCATCATGATGAAATGGCCTTCGGATTAAGGAAGGCCTTGTATAACTATATGCATGGAGTTGGAATTGAGGAACCTTTGAACTTTTGGTTTGATCGAAAGGTTCCCCAGACGACAGTCAATAAAGACTTTATTCAAAAAAGTCTTTATACGACTTGAATCACTTCTTTTTTGTCGAATCGAACTTTTTTGGCTTGAGCATAGAGATCTTCAGGGCTGCGATATCCACAGGTGACCACGGCAACGCTCTTCCATTCTGTATTCTCGAGACCTAAAATTTTATCATAAGCGAGCGGATCAAAACCTTCCATGGGGCAGGTGTCGATTTTCATTAATGCCGCTGTTTCAAGTAAAAACCCCATAGCAATGTAGCCCTGCTCTTTGTGTCCAAAAATTAGAAAACTCAGCGGCTTGCCCTTGAGTAAGACTGTTCACCATCATATCACGATAAGTGGAAAGGGCAGAAGCTTCTAAGCCTCGAGTTTTTGCGGTTTCATCAACTAAATGTTGGATGTGTTCAACGGTCATTTTGCGAAGAGTGGTCACGACAACAAGATGAGAACAGTCCTCAATTTGAGTTTGATTCCAGCTTGCGGGAGTCAGCTGTTTTCGTACGGCTGGATTTTGAACAATTAGAAACTTCCAAGGCTGTAACCCAAAAGAAGAGGGGGCCATATGCAAAGATTCTTCTAGAACCTTCCAGTCTGATTCTGAAATCTTTCGAGAAGAATCAAATTTCTTAGTTGCGTATCTCCAGTTTAGGGCTTCTATAATTTGTGAATGTTCCATAAATGTACCTTTCATTGTTACATATTTAATAGAAAATAAAGGGTTGTCTGTCACGTGGAAAATAAAAAAGCGGACCTAGGCCCGCTTTTACATTAGAGCATTTATTTAATTGACTACTGAGCAGCTGTTTCAAACTCAGAGCCGACGGAATTTCCTGTCATATGGCCAGGCATGTTGCCTGGGTGTTGAGTGTAAACTCTCCAGAAATACTGAGTGCCTGGTTGAAGATTCTTCACAGAGTACTCGGTGTAGCTGACAAGAAGCTGATCAACCACAAGCCATTTATACATAGGATCTGTCGCGACTTGCAGGTGATATTTCACGCCGGGAATTTCCTTCCATTTTAGGGTCACTTCTGTGCCCTTCACCTGCGACATAAAACCCGGCTCTATAAGCTGAGTCGCTTCAGGGGGTTGAGAAAGGGAAAGATTTGAGGTGGGCTGTTTAAAGATCTTATTCCAGTCTTTTTCTTCTTTTGTGTATTCTTTATTCCAGTCTTGTTTGGCGGGAGCTTTTCCAGGTTCCGCTGCAAAAATAAATGAATAGGTCAAAACCATCAGAATTGAGATAAAAGCCTTCATACTTGTCCTTTTTGAAATTTAACGATGCTTTCATTTTTAAGTTAAAATGCTGCAAAATGGAACCTGTTGTGTGGGACTTGTGAATTATGGCCCCTTGTGTTAAGTCTGAGGGCGGTGCTACAGACAATCGCTTGAGTTTGTCTCAAGAGGAAAGTCCGGACTCCATAGGACGCTGCAGGGGGTAACGCCCCTCCACCGTAAGGTGAGGAACAGTGGAACAGAGAGAATGTCCAGAGCTAAGATCTTAGGTTCGGGGACGGGAGGCCTAAGGGAGTTGCTGGAGTGAAAACAGCCAAACTCTGCAGGGAGCAAGATCAAATAGGGAAGCCCTCTTGAAGCCTTCGGGTGACAAGAAAAGTGCGGTCCGCACGCAGCTTCCGGGTCAGATCGCTTGAGTCTTTGAGTAATCAAAGACCTAGAGAAATGATTGTCATCTTGATTTCAACGATTCATGAAATTCAAGAAACAGAATCCGGCTTACGTGACACCCAGGTGAATCTTTGAGGGGCTCTTCAGGTGACTGAAGGGCCCTGACCTTTTTAAAGGGTTTTATCATCCACCTTATGGGCTTCAGACTTTTTACGAACTGGCAGATTGATAACGAGTCAGAGCGTACTTCCAAAATAAACTCGAAAGCCAAAGGGAAAGAGGAGCTGCAAGTAAGCTCCAAACATAAACCCAAGTTTCAGGCGGATCTAAAAGGGCGCGGGCGGGGACACTCGCAATCAGGCCCACGGGTAAAATTGTGAGAATAATTATCTGGAGCCATTTGAGGTAGATGGAGTCAGGGCGCATTCCCAATCGGTATAGTTGATACCAAACGAACTGCAAATTATCAGCTCTCACGAGAATTACAGAGAGGGCCGCCATCGCGAAACGAATCGCATAGAGAATGGCAAATCCCGACGGCACAAGAAGAAATATCCACAAAGCGCGCGGCCAAGAAAAGTGTTCCAGTTGCATCAGGCTGCTCACAAACCAGCCTGATGCAATCATCAGGTTTCCAAAACAAGAAACAGAAACTCGTTGGAAGCTAATCATAAACTGAGAATTAATGGGCTTTGTCAGTAGTAAGTCTAATTCTCCTTTGCGAACTTTTTCTGAAAAACGATCTAAATTTTCCTGTAAGAAAATCATATAGAGCGCATCCACCATAAAAAGAACGCCCAGAAAGACGCGGGTTTGGTGAACATCCCAGCTGCCGATATATTTTGTATGTTGATAGAGAACTTCAAAGGTAAAAATTTGAGCGACATACCAAATGATGTCGTTAAATATTCTCATGACAAAGTTAAGCCGAAATTCAATTTCAGCAATGGCGCTGGCTTTTATAAAAGCACCATAAATGTTGAGATATTTTTTAAGCCCCTGTGCCGACATAAGACCTTAAACCTTTGCGCCAAATAATAAACCCAAGAGGGGAAGTAATCAAAAGCCCCACTGTGATTGTTATGAAACCATGCAAGACCTGATCTGTTCCAATTCGGCCTGTGATGTAACCGACGGGGATATAAACACCGC
>DAHVKR010000192.1 GCA_027320785.1 Bdellovibrionales bacterium | reverse complement strand
TTTTGGGCGGAGATACTGACAATATGCTCAACACTCCTCAATTTATTATGATTGTTCCTTAACCTTAAGTAAAACCTTGACGGTTTTTTTGAGCTTCTCCACATCAAAAGGTTTTTTCAAAAAATCATCTGCGCCTAACTGAAATGCTTTTTTTACATCTTCATCACTTGCAGAGCCGGAAACAAACACAAGAGGTATAGTTTTAAGATCACGATGTTGCTTCAACATTTCGGCGATTTCAAAACCGTTGATCCAGGGAAGACCCACATCTAGTAGAATCAGATCAACTGGGTTATCATCCAATAGACTGGTCAGTTCTGATGCGTCTTTTGCCATCCTTAAAATATAGCCCTCCGGTTCGAGCATTCGAACTAATGCCTTTTGCATAGAGGGATCATCTTCTATAATCAAAAGAGTTTTGGGATCTAATTTGTTTTTAAGCGCTCGGTACTCATCCAACGAAACGACAGAGTCCGAAGCCATCCTTTGCTTTGCTAGTTTTTCAATTTTTTGAATCAATTCAGTTGTATTAAGCTTTTTCATTCTAACTCTGCTTCTTTAACTTCAAGCCATCTTTCAGCATCAATCGCGGCCATACACCCTGTACCAGCGGCCGTAATGGCCTGACGGTAGTTTGGATCCTGTACATCTCCAGCCGCAAAGACACCTGGAATATTTGTGTAAGTCGTGCCGGGTTTCGTTACCAAGTAGCCCGCCTCGTTCATATCTAGAACACCCTTAAAAAGATCTGTGTTCGGCTTATGTCCAATGGCAATAAAGAGACCCTCTATATTCATATCGCGGGTTTCTCCATTTTGCGTGTTTTTCAAAGTGACACCCGTTACCTGTTTACCATCGCCCTTCACTTCTTCCACTTCCACATTCCATATCACTTCTATCTTTGGATTTTTTAAAGCTCGATCTTGCATTATTTTCGACGCGCGGAAAGAGTCCCGACGGTGCAACAGATAAACTTTTTTGGCAAAACGAGTTAGGAAAGTCGCTTCTTCCATAGCTGTATCACCGCCTCCAACAACTCCCACTTCCACATCTCGGAAGAAAGCACCGTCGCATGTTGCACACGCTGAAACACCTCGGCTCATATATTGTTTTTCACTTGGAAGGCCTAGATACTTCGCACTAGCGCCTGTGGAAATAATCACCGTTTTAGCTTGGTGAAGTTCATCTCGAATCCAAACTTTAAAGGGCCATGTGGAGAAATCAATTTTTGTAACATTTTGAGTGATAAAACGCGTGCCAAATTTTTCAGCCTGTTTTCGCATAACTGCAATAAGCTCAGGTCCCGTCACGCCATTTTCAAATCCAGGATAATTTTCAACCTCTGTCGTAATCATCAACTGACCACCCGCCTCGTCCCCTTCAATCATTAAAGGATTGAGACGTGCCCGAGCTGTGTATACCGCTGAAGTAAGGCCCGCAGGGCCTGATCCAATAATGACGACGTTTTCAATTTTCTGATCCATCACAACTCCTCTGGCTAGACGGATCTGAGTTTAAAAGAACTCACCACGACTTTCAATCAAAGGACTGATTCTGCATTCTTAATGCAGGATCACTTATGCTCTGAATCATAAGTTGGGCCACCTGTTGAGGGCTTTTCGCCAGCCCGGCCCGCCTCGGTGCTGAGTCATAGGGCAGCAGATCTGTCTCCATGTAACCTGGACTCAGAAGCCTGAGATCAAAGGGAAGTTCTTCTTTCTGAACACTGGTCACAAGCCCACGCAAAGCATGTTTTGCTGCCGCATAAGAGGCCGCTCCTGGATCAGGTTGTGATTCTGCAATGGAAGATCCAATCAAAATAAGTTGCTCTAAATCTGTCTTTCCATTTTGAAGAAGAAAATGAAGAAGAGAGGCTGGAAATTCAAATGTGACCTTGAAAGCCCATGAATGATCCTTCCACTGAAACTTTTGAAAGGAACCATAGGGCCCACCCCCCGCACAATAGATAATTCTTTGAGGGTTTAATGAACGAATTCTATCATAGATTTTGGGCCAGGATTCCGTTTGAGAGAAATCAAATGAAACCGCGCTTTTCCTTGAATAGCTCATAGGATTCGTTTTTCGAGCTTCTAAAGCTTGCATCAAGGCTGCCCCGAGCCCACGCGAGCCCCCGAGCACAAGAATTCTTTCACCTTCACGTAATTCCATCGTAGAGTGTTTATGATGCCACGAATTTCTTTTGTCAAAAACAAAGCAGCTCTTGATGTTTCATCAGGAGTGAATCTCATGCAGGCTCTTCTGCAGGCTGACATTCCTGTTGCCTCCAGCTGCCACGGAGATGGCATCTGCTGTAAATGTGTTGTCACCGTTCTCAAGGGACTCGAAAACCTATCTCTTCGCAATGAAACAGAAATAGAGTTGTCCGAAAGAAATCCTCTCGCTGACACCCAAAGGGTGAGCTGCCAAACTCAAGTTCTCGGAGATATCGAAATCGATACAGGTTATTGGTGATTTTTTTTAACCAGACGAATGAAGTTTATTTGAATTCCCTGCGAAAGAAAGATCTTTTCAAAACCCGTTTTAAAGTTTTGCTCATTCCACACAGAGTCAGACTGATGTAAATCAAATGTGTGATACTCGACATGATAAGGTGTCTTCTTTATTTCCTCGAGTGACCACTCAAACATCTCTCGACTATCTGTTTTAAAGTGAAGGAATGAGCCCGGAGCTTGCAAAGAGTGAATCATATTGAGGAACCATGCGTTCGTAAGGCGGTTTTTTGGTTTTTTTGGACTTGTCCAAGGGTCTGGAAAGTGAATGTAAACATTGTGAATCTCACCAGGCTCAAATAACTCATCTAAATTAAAAGCATGAAATCGAGCGATAGCCACGTTTCGATTTCCAGCACGAAGTGCTCGGCGAATGGATTGAATCAAAGGCTTATACTTCAGCTCGAGACCGACAAGAGCTCTTTTGGGCTGATGGTTAGACTGATGAGCAAAGAAGAGTCCATTTCCTGTTCCAATTTCCACATCCAAAGGCATCTCGGCCCCAATGCCGATAACAGATCGCCACTGCCCTTTATTTGAAGGAGCTCTTTCCTCGCTAAAAGCCACATGCCGCAGATCATTTTCAAGCGCAAGAGTGTATTCATTTGGTTTCGGCAATGTGCTTGTCCGATTAATTTGAGGTCGTACTGGGCGTTCCATAAAAAGCGTTGTAGCGAATTCTAAGGAGTCTGTCGATAGGATGAGTTTTTCAACAGCTTTTTTTCACCCACAACTTCTTCAGGAGTGAAAGATTTTCTCTTTACAAAGGCAGTAGACCTCACGGGGCAGTTCGGATAATCGCAATAGGGGCAGTCCTCAGGTTCGCAAGGGTCAATGTGAAAAGCCACCTCGCCATCAAACTTATAAGCACTGACAAATCGATCCTCTACTTCTTCCATAAAAGTATGGGTATGGCTCACATCCCAAAATCGAGGCACCACTAAATGGGCGTCCACATGGTGAAAGTTTCCTGACCGAATGAAACGAACATCGTGTAAATCGATTAACCCCGGAGGAAGACTTCCTGCTTCCACTACTTTTTGAAACGACATCGTAAGCTCTTTTAAAATTTTAGGATCGAGCTCGTCCGTTAGGCCCGAAAAAGCCTCACGAACGACCTTGTAGCCCTCTTGAAAAAGAAAAAGAGCTAATACCAAAGCAATCACAGGGTCGATCCACAGGAAGTGAGTCATTTTACTAATCCCTAGAGCGAGAAGGACGCCTACAGTTGTCCAGACATCTGACATGACATGAACACTGCTCGCATTGAGCATCACGGATTTTTTACTTTTCGAAACCTGTCGCAGATAATAAGCCAACCCCACATTAATCGCTGTGGCGATAACGGCAACAACCAGACCAATCTCATTGAACTCAATATG
>DAHVKR010000191.1 GCA_027320785.1 Bdellovibrionales bacterium | reverse complement strand
ACGCGGCTGGCCAGAGAAGACCAATTGGTGACTAACCATATCGATACGTAATTTCTGACTGACCGCCCGTCGATCTCCATCCTTCAACTCCACATTTCCTGTCAGATCGAGATATTCAAAAGAATGACTCTTTTCACTGTAAGAGAACATAGCACGATCACCAGTCATAACCATAGGAGGATAGTGTATCACAACATGATTTATAAACTGAGCCATCTGATTGAGGGAAGAAAGTTCAGCTTGATCACTTTTCAAAGTAATTGTTTTATCGCCATCAAAGATTTTCTCGCCCGAAACATCTCGATCTAGATACATCTTTTGCTCTGTTACAGGAATTCTCATTCCTGTCCCTTTCAAGAATAATGAACGTCGATGATCTACCTGCGGCCCTTTCACTTGGACAACACTCGAACAAAAAATAAGACGTCCCTTGGAAGTATACTCAACATAAGGTGCTATAAAAAGATAACCATTGCTCGTTTCAATATGAACATTTCCCGTAATCTTCATATTTTTCGTCTGCGTATCAATTTGACCTTGATCGCCAGTTAAAACGATACTTTGCTTTTCATTATTGTAGAAGAGGGTCCTGACACTCTTAAGATCCCAAGTTGAACTTGTCGGATCACTTTGAGCTGACTGTGCAAAAAGCTCCCAGTCACGAGAGCCGCTTTGACTTTCCACTAAATGAATCTGAGTTCCTTGCATTCTTTGCTGAGGTTTGACTTGGGAAGTTTCTTCAGAAGAGGTCTTCATTGGCAGCGATTCGGGTGGAACAATTTTTTCTGTTTGTTTGGGAAATAGGATGAGAATTTCAAATCCTATCAAAAACAAGATGAAAACAATCAAAAAAGGACGCATCACTCATTTGGGCTTTCACTATCTTTTTTCATCACCGCAAAATTAATCTCACCGGCCCCCGCCGCCGAGACTGTGTACATCACCTTTTTAACAGAAAGATAATCAATATCCTTATCAGCCTGAAGTGTCACCTTTTTCCACTCATTCGGGTCCTCACTAGGAGGAGGTTCCGTTCCCATAATATTTTGAAGGCGAACTCTGAGCTTATTGTCATATTCAGCTTTCTTAGCTTGCAAAAGTTGATAAAGATCATCCCGAAGCTTTGGAAGAACCCAATCTTTTGAGGCTCTGACTTCTTCCATTGTGGCCACAGGAGTTTTCTCGACGTAGACATTACCTTTTGCAATTGTGACAACGGCTGCAGGCTTGAGTTCTTTTGTTTCCTCAGCTTTTGGTAAGCTAATTTTCTCTGGATTCACGAGAATCGTAGGGTTTGATGAGTAGGCTTGTAGAAGAAATATGACTAGTACTGTGAACATATCCACCATAGCTGTCAGAGACAGAACAGCTGTTACAGAGCGTTTGCCCTTATTTCTTCTGAGAATATTATGATAGCGAAATCTCTCGCCGGGTCTACGAATAGCCATTATGGATTCCCCGTCGCCAAACTAATTTTTGGAAAGCCTGCTTTTAAAACTGTGTCCATCGTATAAATCATTCTTTCATAGGGAAGTTCATCTGCTACTGCTAGTACCGCATCCACTTTATCAGGATAAAGCTGTTTCGCTTTTTCCAACTCAGTCGTGAGGCGAGCATTATCAAACTCTGTCCCATTATTAGGAATAGAAATAACCTGTCGACCAAATGTCAAAACAAAGCCCGCTTGCTTCACATCCACCTTAAGAACCACATCTGAGTGCGGTGGAGGAATCGGTGGGGGTTCAGACTGATCCTTTTGGGCATAGAAGGAGGTTCCCATTTGAATCATATTAATCTGAACCCATACTGCTGAGATCAGCAAAAAGGTAATGAGCACGCTCATCAAATCAATGAACGGTACGAGATTTAACTCGATATTGACTCTTCTACCGCGGCCACCGCCGCCTGCTTCTACCTCAGCCATGTCCTACCTCTAGTCGCGAACTTTATCTCGATTTGCTACAACTAAGTTCAAAAGAGACATACTCGTCTCTAAAATTTCATTTTCGACTTTTTGAATTCGATGTTGAAACCAACCAAAGGAAACAATTGCGAGTAGTGCCACAATAAGTCCCAAGGCTGTACAATTCAAAGCATGAGAAATACCCGCAGATAAAAGCTCTGCTTTTTTATCATTAGCTGCATCAGCCACAGCACCGAATGATAGAATCATACCTGAAATGGTTCCAAGCAGTCCCGACAAAACCGAAACGTTACCAAATACCGCGAGGAAAGATGTATACCCCTCAAGCTTTGGAACTTCCCGAAGGACAGCAGCATCCATCGCGACTTGTACCTCTTCATCAGGTCTTTTATTCATCGCCTGAATAAGTCCGGCTTTCACGGTATTTGTGAGAGGAGCAGGCCTTGAATCACACATGGAAATAGCCTGGCGGATATCCCCTGCGACAACAAGTCTGTAAATTTGATCTGTAAACTCTTTTTTATCAATCGACATGGCTCTAATTTTTGTAAATCTCTCGACCACAATAATAACTGTGAGAATTCCAAATAAAGCGATCAAATACATAACAGGTCCACCATCGTGGAATGCCTGAGCTATGCTAAATGACCTTTCTGCCGTTGTTGCAACTGTTGTGGGGTTCATGGAACACTTCCTCCTTAAATTATCAATTTCTATTCAAATACTTTTGCTGCCTAATTGGCAGGCTTCAACAAGAACGGGTAAGTCACTTCTCCAATAAGTCCTGAAGGCGGCTCTGGGAACTGCCAAGTTGCCAGACGCTCACGCATACACTCCTCAACGGATCTATTGTTCAGAGTGGAGCTGATCACTTTAACGTTTTTAGCCGCCCCTCTCTCGACGATCTCCCATCTTAAAACCACTTTTCCACTCAACTCTGCCCTTCTTGTACGATCTAATTTATTTAACTCACGTGTGTAACAGGCCTGAATTTGGTTGAGGTGAGCACGCACAACTCGTCTAACAGCCTCACGATCAATGGTTCCTACGAAATTTTCCTCAGCTCCACCGGGCTCAATTGCAACTGATGTTTTATCACCAAAGCCTTCCGTATCGCCATAGGCAGCCATACCCGAACCACGACCTTTTGTTCCGATTCCTTTAATTCCCTGAATCGCAACACCTTTTCCACTAGCTCCACTTTCTTTAAACTTAGAACCAATGTCATCGCCGGGACGATTCTCTGCCATTCCCGATGTTCCAGTGGCTTGAGCGGCTGTTCCTAATACCCCACCCGCTCCTGAGTAAGCTTGGTCAAGTTGCTTGCGGATACCACAGCCACCAAAGGCACTAAAAAGTCCTACCTTAGTGACGTCTTTGATTTGTGAGTTCGCATTAGATCCCTCTTTTTGCGCCGACTTCACAGCTCCACCCTGTTTGATCGACCCAAAGCGTTTGGTGTTTTTCTTCGCATTTGGATTCGGAGCCAATTCAGAAGCTCGTCCTGCTCGCTGGCTTCGTCGGGAAGCCGCCACTTCGGCCTTACCTTTTCTTTTTTGAACTTGATCCTTCTCTGCCACCTTTACTTTTTTGGGTGGTTCTTTAGGAGGAGGAGGCGGCATTTTTTTGACTTCTTCTTGTGGAGGCTTCTGCTGCACAGGCAATGGTGGAGGCGGTGGCTTATTATCAAAAACAATCTCAGCCTTACGAGTGAGATTGTCATCTTCTGGTGCAGGTGCTACCGGCGCCATAGTCGAAACAGCCAAATACAAAAGAATCACGATGGCCAAAGCAATCAAAACACCCATGAACTCACCTGATGACATCATCATGGGTGGAACAAGAGCCACTATAGGAGAAACAGGAACAAAACGAATAACGAGCTGAATCTGACTGTTGGGCAGCTCAAGATATAAAATTTCATTCTGTTCGAGCTTCAACGATAAAAGTGATCCCTGAGGTTGTATACG
>DAHVKR010000190.1 GCA_027320785.1 Bdellovibrionales bacterium | reverse complement strand
CCCTGAAATCCACCAGCCCCTTGTCGAAACCCCTCAAACCCACCAGCCCCTTGTCGAAACCCCTCAAACCCACCAGCCCCGGCGCCACCGAATCCTCCGAAATTTTGAAAGTCGGTTGTTCCGAATTGGTCATAGGCTTTTTTCTTTTGTTCATCACTGAGGGTTTCGTAGGCTTCGGTGATCTCTTTAAATTTTTCCTCAGCCTTTTTGTTTCCTGGATTTTTGTCAGGATGATATTGCATCGCCAGTTTTCGATAAGCCTTTTTGATTTCATCGGCAGTCGATGTTCTGGCAACGCCCAAGACAGAGTAAAAATCTTTTTTAGACATTAGACCTCAGGTTTGCGCGCGATAATAACCTTCCCGACGCGCAGGACTTTATCATGATATTTATAGGGTTTTTCGAAAACTCGCAAGACATGGCCCTCGGGAACCTTATCGGAGGGCTCGCTTCCAATGGCTTCATGAATATTGGGGTCAAAGGGTTTGTTTTCAGAGTTAACTTCTTTGATGCCGAATTTATCAAGAAGCGCCTTTAGTTCCTGTGAGGTCATTTCAACGCCCTTCACATAATTATCAAGTGACTCAGGCTTAACCTCAACGGAAAGGGCTCGATCGAAATTATCCAACACGCCTAAAAGTTCTCGAGCCATTCTTTCTCCGCCATATTTTAAAAGATCAGAACGATCCTTAACAGCATGGCGTTTGTAATTTTCGAACTCCGCGCGCAAATAAAGGTAGTCATTTTTAAATTTCTCGACCTCCGCCTGGAGCTTTTCAACTTCAGACTCAGGTGTTGATTTTTCTGCGGTTTTATCGCCCGTTTCATTATGCTCAGACACAACGCTCCCTTCCCATCAATAGAACACCTTAACTTTGTGTAGTCATTCAGCTTTGTCAACTGTTGTAGGAGCAATGGAGGCATGATACATCACAGAAATTAGAAGAGGGGGCGCAGCATGAAACAGACCTATATTTTTGCACTTGGAGCCGGGTTCGCGTGTCTTATGTCAGCCTGTGCACCCAATTGCTCGACAAGCATAACAGAGACGACAAAACTTCAAAACCTAACAGGAAATGCGCTGGAAATTCAGCTTTGTAAGGTTCCCTACAGCAAAGCGTCTGGGCAGTCTGATAGTAAGACTCAAACTCGAAGCGCAGTTTACACGTTTACAATACTACAGAATCAAAATGGGTCATTTCAAGTAGATACCTATACGGCCAGCCTAGATAAAAATGCTGATAATACATGCAAAGCGAATGCACAGGCCGCCTACGTTAGCCAGGTATTTTTAAACGCGACAAGTTTTAATCAAGTGAAGCTTTGCCGTGATAATGTAGATCCAACAACGGTGACGATTGTGGGTCTTTCTGCGGGTTGCCCATCGGGCACAACGGCACAGGCGGCGGCCGTTACGACCTGTGATGATACGGCTCTTATCAATTAAATTAATTAAACGGGCTTAGAGTAAATCCTCTTCTAAAAAAGTGAGCTCAAGAAAAACTTGATTACTCAGAACAATGCCTTCAGAGGTGAGGGCAAAGCCATAGCTTGTTTTCTCGAGCAAGCCTTTGGCCACCATTTTTTGACATCGATTCTGAATCTTCAAGGCCAGGGCAGAGTTAAATTTTTGAATCGCAGAGGAAAGACTTAAGCCTTCAAGCTGCCGCAACGAGGTGTGGCAGTAATCTGTCATGGCCTGATGTCGCTCGAGGTTTTCAAACTGAGAGACGGGGAGTTCAAGAGGTGAGCTAAGGTCCAGACCTTGATGGATCTGCTTTTCATAGTCGTGAATAGAGCGAGGGTTCCAAAAGCGAATGCCATATGGAGTTGCCTTAGAATAAGAGTGGGAGCTTAGCCCCAGGCCCCACCACTCCTGATCTTCCCAGTAAAGTTTATTGTGACGAGACTCAAAACCTGGCTTTGCAAAATTCGAGATTTCATACTGAGTATACCCATGAGAAGTCAGGCTTTGGGTAATGACATCAAACATCTCGACCTGATGATCTTCAGAGGGTCGTCCTGCTGACAGAGGGTTTTCTCGAGGAACCGTGAGGCAATAGGGTGATACATGAGGGGGGTCGTACTTGAAAACAAACTCAAGATCCCGTTTGAGGCCGTCTAGGCTTTGTCCAGGCAGGGCAAATAAAAGATCAAAAGAGTAATTTACCTGATAGCTCTTTAAAAAGGAGAGAGTATCCTCTGTTTGCTGGGCCGAGTGTTCTCGGTTCACTTTTTTCAATTGGGTATTATCGAAAGTTTGTGCTCCCACACTAAAGCGATTAATGCCGGCTTTAAGGTAGGTTTCCATTTTCCTCTTGTTTAATGTGGCGGGATTGATCTCGATTGTGATCTCAGTATCTGGACCATGTGAAAAACCAAGCTTTTCAAGACCCTGGATCATTTGTAGTATGTGATCTGGGTCGAGTAGAGAAGGTGTTCCTCCGCCAAAATAAAGGGTCTGTAGAGGCCGGGGGGTAAAGAAGCTTTTTCTTTGTTCCATCTCTCTTAAAACGAGAGAAGTATAGTCTTCAGCTGGCAAAATTTGTGATTGCTCGTAAGTTGCGAAGTCACAATAGAGACAGCGCTGAAGACAATAAGGAATATGAAAGTAAACGCCAAATCGATCCATAACAGATTTAGAGGTGTTATTCATGAAGCTCAAAAAGTTCAAGCTTAAAAACAACTTACAAGTTCTTTTGGTTGAAAACAGAAAGTCTCCCGTTGTTTCAGTTCAAATGTGGGTCCGAACGGGTAGCGCAGACGAGAAAAAAGGCGAAGAAGGAATTTCTCACTTTATTGAGCATCTTTTATTTAAAGGAACAAGAAAGTTCAAAACAGGTGAGATCGCGTCTTTTGTTGAGGGGTCTGGGGGTGAGCTCAATGCCTACACATCTTATGATCAAACAGTTTTTTATGTCACAATTGCCTCTTCGCAATCGAACGTTGCGCTAGAGGTTATTAGTGAAATGATGGGCTTTCCCTCTTTTGATCCACAAGAAATAGACAACGAGCGCGGAGTTGTGATCGAAGAAATAAAACGAGGCGAAGACTCTCTTGGACAAGTGGCATGGAAAGAGCTTTTTGCAACAGTTTTCAAGAAGCACACATACAAAATACCAATCATTGGCTATGACAAAAACATTCGAGAGTTTACAAGTAAAAAAATCAAGAACTACTATCACAAGCGCTACGTACCCTCGAATATGTTTTTAGTGGTGACAGGGGACTTCTCTACGTCAGAGATGAAAAAACAGGTGGAAAAGTTTTTTGGAGAATTTAAATCGTACAAATTAGAAAGTCGAAAGCGATTCAAAGAACCCGCGCAGAAAAAAACACGCATTGAGGTCATCAAAACAAAATTCAAAAAGACACAATCCTATTTGGCGTGGCGGGCCCCTTCTGTTCAAGGTGTAGACGTTCCGGCTTTAGATGTGCTTTCTATGATTTTAGGAACAGGGGACAGCTCTCGTCTGGCCAAAAAGCTTCGTCTCGAAAGCTTACTGGCTCAAAGCGTAGGGTCCATGACTTATACACCACGCGATGAGGGCGTGTTTGCGATCTCAATGTTGGGCCAGCCCGAAACGTTAACAAAAGCTATGCAAGAGGCCTTGTCTGTTACGCTTGAAATTATGAAAGAGCCGCCAAGTGCCGTCGAAATGAAAAAGGCTCTTTCGATTCTCTCAAGTGAGGACATCTATTCCATGGAAACTGTTGATGGCCTTTCTCGTAAAGTGGGATCTGATCAGTTTTATATGAAAGATCCGAATTACTTTAAAAAATATCTTAAAGCTACTTATCCGGTTGACGATTATCAAAACGTTCCGCCGGAAATTAGGCTGAGGTACGCTTTAGAAGAACTCGGTCCGACCTTTATTAAACTAGGACAGGTATTTTCACAGGAGATCAGG
>DAHVKR010000018.1 GCA_027320785.1 Bdellovibrionales bacterium | reverse complement strand
AAATCCTGTTGAGATCGCAGCTGGAGACAAGAAAGATATTCCAGTATTTGTGGAAATCCCTCAGTCAGAAATGAAACTGGGAGGAGTTCCTCTTGATGTAGATATTCAAGTTGTGGGAAAACCTGATCTTGTTGTTCACAAAAGAGTTCAACTTTTAGGCCCCGTAATGGGGGCCTCACCCGTGAAGTAATTTTTTACGCTTCTCGAGGTAGTAGTCTAAAGAGCCTTCCGTCACCATCAATTTATTTTGATCCAGTTCAAAGACTTTGGTGGTGATTTCTCGAAGAAAATGTCGATCATGGCTGACGATCATCACAGTGCCTTCAAAGTTCTTAATAGCCTCTAACAGCATATATCGAGTTCCAATATCCAAATGATTGGTTGGCTCATCGAGGATCAAGAAATTAACGGGTTTCGCTAGAATAGTCGCCAGAACCACACGAGATTTTTCTCCACCCGAGAGAACTTTGATTTTTTTATCAACCTGATCACCAGAAAATTTCAAGCAGCCCAGGAGATTGCGAACGTAGCCCACAGTCGAGTGAGGAACTGTTGCAAAAACTTCCTCCATAACGGTGCTCTCGGGATTGAGAAGGTCCATGGAATTTTGACTGAAATAACCCATCTGAATACTGGGGCCCAGTGCGCATTGTCCCTCGGTGGAATCTGTTTGACCGGAGATAATTTTAAGAAGGGTGGACTTACCAGCGCCGTTGACGCCAACGACGGCAACGCGATCCAGTCGTTTCACAAGGCCTGAAGCGCCTTGAAAGACCAGTTTTTCTTTTCCATCTTCGCGTTTCCAAATTTTCCCAAGGCCCTCGAATTTAACCACATCATCGCCTCCACGAGGAGTTTGGGTCCATTCAAATTGCGGTGCTTCTTCTTCTTTGATCACTTCAATTCGTTCAATCTTCTCAATTTTTTTAACTCGAGATTGTACCTGAGCGGCATGGGAGGCTCGAGCTGCGAAGCGAGCAATAAACTCTTCCTCTTTTGCCAGCATATCTTCTTGGCGTTTTGCGGCGGCTTCCAATTGTTGCATGCGAATTTTTTTCTCGCGCTCGTAAAAGTCGTAATTTCCTGAATAGGTAGTGATGGTTTGATGGGCCACCTCAACTATTTTGTTGACGATCCGATTCATAAACTCGCGATCATGGCTGGTCATCATCAAGGCACCTTGATAGTTTTGAAGCCACTCTTCCAACCAGAGGATGCTTTCCAAATCTAAATGATTCGTGGGCTCATCCATCAAAAGAACTTGCGGGTTGAGCACAAGAATTTTAGCCAAAGCGATTCTCATTTTCCAACCACCGCTAAAACTAGCGGTGTCACGTCCCTGATCTTCAGGTCCGATCCCAAGACCTGTGAGGATTTCAGCGGCTCGAGATTCGATGCTGTAGCCTCCCAGACTTTCAAATTCAGATTGAACCTCTCCGTATCTTTCGAGCACCTGAGTCATTTCGTCTTCTGATAATTCTTGAGTGAGTTTGATTTCAAGCTCACTGAGCTCTTCTTGAATACGGTTTAAAGCGGGGATGGCGGCCTTTACTTCATCAATCACTTTTCGTCCGCGCATATCCTCTATATTTTGAGAAAAATAACCGACTGTGACTTTGTCGGGCTTACTGATGTTTCCGCCATCGAAGCCCTCTTCATTCATAATAATTTTAAAGACAGTGGTTTTCCCATTGCCATTGGGACCAACCAAGCCAATTTTTTCTCCGGCATTGATTTGAAAAGAGGCATTTTTATAGAGAACCTTGGTTCCGAACTGCTTCGTGATGGAATTTATATGAATCATAGGGAGCTAATATGCCCGAAAACCCATCTAAAGTCGAGTCCTCAAGGAGGTCCTATCGCTGGTACACTCGAAAAATGAACCCTTTAAAGGCATTTCAGCAGAACCCGTCCTCTTTTCAGTTATGGGCCGATATTCAAATACGGGGGGATTTCATTTTATGGACTTATCAAATGGAAGATCCTCAAGCTCTTTTTTCGGGCCCCTCGGAGTCCCATCAGTGGAAGGGCGCTGATATTCAGACTCAAGATGAGCTTTGGAAAGAAACATGCTTTGAGTCCTTTCTAAATCCAGAGGGTCAATCTTTATATTATGAATTCAATTTTTCATGGAAGCCGGCCTGGCAGTGTTATGTTTTCGATGAATACCGGAAGCCTCAGCCGCCCCAAAAAACAAAAGATTTCATCCTGCAATCCATGGATTGGGATGTGTCGCAGAAAAAAATGCAAGTGAAGGTTCTGAATCAATCGCCTTATCGGAAGTTCCGTGTTGGATTAACGGCTATTCTCAAGCAGAATAAAGATGTGACTCATTATATGGCTTTGGCTCATAAAGGAACACAACCTGATTTTCATTTGGCCGAGAGTTTCACTTTGGTGAAGGGGTAGTATGGCATTTCAGCTGGGCTTAGAAGTTCTTCTTCAAAATCAAAAATTAGTCAAAGAGCTGAAGAAAAAACGAGTGGCTTTGGTTTGTCACCCGGCCAGCGTGGATCAGAATCTCCAGCACAGTTTGGATTTGCTTCATAAAAAAATAGGTCTTTCTGCTGCCTTTGGTCCTCAGCATGGAGTGAAGGGTGAGAAGCAAGATAATATGGTGGAGAGTGATGATTTTATCCATTCTGAATATCAAATTCCGATTTTTTCACTTTACGGAGAGGTTCGAACGCCCACGAAGGAAATGATGGAAACCTTTGATGTGGTTCTCTTCGATTTACAAGATTTAGGATGTCGAATTTATACCTTTATTACAACTTTGCTTTATATCATGCAAGAGTGTGCTCGTTATCAAAAACAGATCTTAATTCTCGACCGCCCCAATCCAGCAGGTCGACCTGTCGAAGGGTTTTCTCTGCGTGAGGGATGGGAGTCCTTTGTGGGGGCTGCGAGTTTTCCTATGCGCCATGGACTCACTTGTGGAGAGATGGCTCTTTACTACAAAAATGAATTTCAATTGGATGTGGACTTGAAAGTCATTAAAATGAAGGGCTATAAACCCGAAGCCTCAGGTCAATGGGGTTGGCCGACTTCAAGAGCTTGGGTGAATCCTTCACCGAACGCACCGACTTTGAACATGGCGCGTGCTTATTCGGGAACCGTTTTGATTGAGGGGACGACTTTAAGTGAGGGACGTGGAACCACTCGTGCTTTGGAGCAGGTCGGAGCCAGTGGCTTAGATTATGTCCGTATTCTGAGCCTTATGAAAAAGAAAGCTCCTCAGTGGTTGAAGGGCGTTGTTCTTCGCGAATGCTATTTTGAGCCCACTTTTCATAAGTATGAAAAAAAACTTTGCCATGGTTTTCAGTTCCATACAGATCTTCCCGCTTACAAACATGATCAATTCAAACCATTTCGCATAATCGCTTTGATGTTGAAGTGTATCCGAGAACTTTATCCCGATTATCCGATCTACCGGGATTTTGCTTACGAGTACACCGTTGGGAAATTAGCCTTTGATGTGATTAATGGGGGGCCTGAGCTGAGAGAGTGGATTGAGAGCCCTCATACTCAGCCAAAGGATCTTGAGGCGGCTTTACGCCGAGACGAGAAACAGTGGCTGAAGGTACGACGGCCTTTCCTTTTGTATTAGTAGTTAAAGTCGAGGTTGGGCGCCTAAAATACAGGCGAACAGAATGAGAATCATTCCAAAGCCAAAAAGCGCAGAAAGAAGCTCTTGTATGAGTAGAGTGATGGATAACTTAAACAAGGGCCACCACCGTGATAAAGAGGAGTTGGAAATAAAAACGGAAATGAGCGGGCGAAAAGTGAAAGCGGGTTCTTTTTATGGGGCCTGACATGAAGTCCTCCTATCGTAAAAGGCTTGATAGCCGTTGAAATGAGCCCTCCAGGCATATATGTAAATTATATGTAAATTAGGCAAAAGAAAAGTCTAGAAATTCACTTATTGCACCGGTCTAGGACTTCTTGTGTTTTATTTGAAGATCGGTTGAAATCATTTTATGAAGCAGCGCCCTTGGCCTATTGTATTGCTGGCCCTTTTTCACGTGATTGCGCCCTTGGGCAATATAGTTGTTAACGCCTGGTTGGCTCATATTCCGTTGGCCTATTATCTTCATATTTTACTGGCTCCTGGAAATCGAAGTACTCTCTTTGTCTTTACATTGGTTCCGCTTATCGGAGCTGTCTTGATTTATATTTGTAGGAAGTGGAGTTATGTCGCCTATATCATTTTGATGACCATTCCTTTTGCGTATAGTTTGATTTCTTACATGAGACACACCACCCTCATGATGACCGTGGCGTTGATCCTTTTTTACTTCGTGAATATCATGGTGGTGGGTTACTTTCTTTTACCGACTGTTCGTAAGATCTATTTTGACCCTCGTATGCGTTGGTGGGAAACGAAACCCCGCTACCAGACAGATTTCCAATGTCATGTGGAGCATGAGGGAAAGCAACATTGGGTTGAGATTAAAAATATCTCAGAAGGCGGAGTGTTTCTCGAAACTCCCCTTGAGTTCCCCCTTGGAAGCCCTCTGAAGCTCTTTTTTCGTGACCCCCAGGGTGTATTGAATCTGAGTGGGACTATTGTTTATAAAAGGCAGCTCGCGCCCCTGGGATATGGTTTCAAGTTTACCCCTGAATCGTCTAAGGAACCTCGCTTAAAGGGTTTGATCCATAAATTGCAATCTGATGGAGCCATTGTTTTAGGACGTGTGCCGGGTCCTGAGGATTCCTTTGTTTATTGGGTGAGATCCCTTTTCTCCTTTCGAAAGTAAGGGATCTGTTATATGAAAATATCATGCGGAACGAACAGTTCACCTCAGCACTTTATATTCTAATGGCCCTGGGTTACAGCCCCGAGCGCCAAATGAGTTCTAAGGAAATGGCTATGGGGCTTCAAACCAACCCCGTGGTGGTCAGAAGGCTGATGGGGCTTTTGTCGCAAGCAGGCCTGATTCAATCTCAAAAAGGTCGCAGTGGGGGTATTCGTTTGGCAAGACGTCCAGACCAAATTAGCCTCGCAGATATATACAAAGCAGTGGAGCTGCCCGAGATGATTCGGAGCTATCAAAAGCCAGCGTTAAAAGCCTGTGCTGTGAGCTGTTCGATGAAAAAAATTGTGGGAAATGTTTCTGAAGGGCTCGAGAAAGATATTAGAAAAAGCCTTTCACAGACGAAGCTCTCAGATTTAATCAAAAAGGTAAATTAAGTGGACTCGATTAAGTCATGGATTCAGACTCAGATACCGGCCACCCGAAATTTTGAGTTTGAGGTTCAAACCCTTAAACCCAGCTTTATTCAACTTCGAATTCCTTTGGCCTCACACTTAAATCACAAGGGGACTGCTTTTGGGGGAAGTCTTTATAACTCAGCTGTCATCGCTTGTTATTTGCTAGTTCATTCAGAGCTTTCAAGTCGAGGGGAGTCTTCCGATTCTTTTGTTATTGCCGATGGCTCGATGAAATACTTAAAGCCCGTAACAGCTGACTTTGAGGTGAAGGTTCAGTGGTCAAATGTCGAGTTGAACAATATGCTGACCTCTTTACACAATAAGCAGAAAGCTCGATGGATTTTGCAGGCCCAGATCGAGTGTCAAAATCAAATATGTGCAGAGTTTCAAGGTCGCTTTGTTCTTCAAACCAAAGTGTGAAGATTCACCATGAAGCTTTATAAGATACCCATTCAAAAAATTCAGCAGCCGACACTTTTTTCTTCTCGGTTAAAAGACCCCCAGGGGCATGCTCAGATGAGTTATCGTTACTACCCTTCGTGGTCGACTCAAACTCTTTTTCTTTTTCATGGCCTTGTATCCAATTCCCTTTATCTTTGTCCCTTGGCTCATCGAATTGCCGAAAGAAAAATTGCTCAAGTCGTGGTTCCAGATTGGCGAGGTCATGGAGAAGATAATCGTGATCTCATTTGGTCAAAAGATTCGGATGTGATTCAAGACTTTGAAGAGCTTTTGATTCAAATTAAAATGCGAACAGCCGTGCAAAGAATCTCATGCTTAGGCCATTCATTTGGAGCCCAGTGGTTATCTAAAATTCTTCAAACAAAACCGGAGTCTCTTCAAATTGATCAGAATATTTTTGTGGCTCCTTATTTTCAAAAGGAGCAAATGAAGACGGGTTGGATGGAAGAAGAAAATGGCCATTATAAAATTATCTGGCCGAAGGGACCTCGTACGGGGAAAGAAAGACTCCTTTATCCCATGGATTTTCTGGATCATTTTGGGGCCAAATCTCAAGAGAGACAGGCTTTAGTCGACTCTCATTCCGTTCAAGTCATATGGGCGGGACAAGATGAGATTCTCCATCCTGCACCCGCCATGACCTTTGCTAAATCGCAAACTTTTCAAGAAGCCACTCATATGGGAATTGTGATGGATCCCGTCTTTATCGAAAAACTTTGTGACGAGCTTGAAACCGTTATTTGACATAAAAGTTTGTCTTATATCTCCCATTCAAATAGCGCTTGAAGTCAACTGAGGACAGGTCTCATTTTTAGGACTCTATTATGAACACAATAGGTGCCGTCAGGTGAAGATTTAATCATGGAGGGGGAATTATGATTAAGTTGAGCTGTCTCGTATTCGTTTTATTGTTTCAAAATTTATTATGGGCTCAAACTCAGTCCGGAAAGTATTTTGACCGGGCTATCTTTGTACTCTTCGAGAATACAAATTACCAAGAGGCTCTTCAGCAACCTTTCTTTCATAAGCTGGCTCAAGAGGGCGCTCTTTTCACTCATATGATGTCCATTACACACCCATCGCAGGGCAATTATGTGGCTCTAACTTCAGGCTCATTGGATGGAGTCCAAAGCGATAAGACGGTGGATTTGAATGTTTCTAATGTGGTGGATCTTTTAGAGGCAAAGGGCATAAGTTGGAAAGTTTATGCTGAAAATTACCCAGGACATTGTTTTACGGGACCGTCTCGAGGCCGTTACGTTCGTAAACATAATCCTTTTATCAGTTACGTGGATTTGCAGAAAAATCCCGAGCGATGTTCTCATATTGTGAATGCGGATGAGTTTATGAAAGATTATCAAAATCAAAACCTTCCCAGCTATGTCTTTTATATCCCGAATTTAAATGATGATGGGCATGATACAGATGTGGACTACGCAGGTCAGTGGTACCAAAAGACTTTTGGCTCTTTGATTCAAGATCAGAATCTCATGGGTCATACAGTTTTGATTTCAGCCTTTGATGAAAGCGAGAAGAGTTCCTTAAATCAAATATATGTAAGCTTGGTGAGCTCACTTATTAAGCCAGGGCAGTATGGGGATTCTCTTAATCTCTATAGCCTTTTAAAGCTTATAGAGGATAACTGGGGATTAGGAAGCCTTCAGCGAAATGATACTCAAGCCCCACCTATTCCAGATATTTGGAAATAATTACTCAATTGTAAACAAAGATTTAAAATAGAGTCATTTCCCCATAAAACTAGAGGGCATGAATATGAAGATCGTTTTTCTAGCGCTTTTCGTTCTTTCCAGTCTTGCTTCCGCCCGAACACTTTTCGTTTCGGATATTGATGATACGGTTAAGATTTCCCATGTGCTCAACACCGCTAGTGCCCTTAAAAATGCAATCCGAGTTGATAATCATTTTAATGGTATGTCCCAGGCCTACCAGGTCTATCATCAATTCGATCCTCAGGCCGAGATTGTTTACTTAACGAATGCTCCTCAGATTTTTATGGGTAGTTTTCATGCTCGATTCCTTCAGCATAACCATTTCCCACAAGGTCTTTTGCTTCTCCGACAAAGCCTTTCAGATCAAAACTTCAAACTCACTCAGCTTCGACAATTAATCCAGCGCGAACATCCCACACGACTTGTGTTGATTGGGGATAATGGCGAAAAGGATGTTCAGGTTTATGCTCAAATCCAAGCCGAGTATCCTCAAATTCCAACCTTTGTGTATATCCATCAAATCTATTCCAGCTGGAGCCATTCCGAGACGGGATCTCTTTTAGATCGAAACCAAAAAGGTTTTGTTACGGGCCTTGATTTGATGACTTATTTTCTATCAGAACGATTTATCACATCGGATATTTATCAAAAATACATAAAAAGTGTTGTCCCTCAGATGCTAAAGGAAGATGACCGAGAAGATGATGGAAATATAGCCTTTCCTTCTTGGATCGATTGTCGTGATTTTTTTGGAGCTCGCCAGTCAGTTCAGCAGAGACCCTATCAGCCTCCTCAGAATGTTTCGAGCCTAACAGAATCTCAACTTTACTCAGAATATAAGATGAAATTAAAAAATAGATGTTTAACGGGTCCACTGGAATAATCCGGCGGATTCTTCAAATTTGAGGGGGAATAATGAAAACAATGATTAAGATAGCGCTGTTAACGCCACTTTTGGCCCTACAAGCGTTCGCTGGTAATTTTGGGTCCATCGATCAGCCTGGCCAGGTACAAAACGATCAGGCATTGGTGCAAGCGGTTAGAGCTCGTCGCAACGTTTTTTACGTTCAGGGAGCTAATCTAACAGTTCGAAAGGTATTACCTGATGATACTTCAGGACTTCCTCATCAAAAATGGATCGCTCAGCTGACTGATGGAAGCACAATCCAGGTTGTATACAACTCGGATATGGGAAATCGCGTTCCAATGAAAGAAGGCGATACTTTTGGAGTGGGTGGACAATTCCTTTGGCTCCGCACACAAGGATTGATTCACTGGCTTCATGAAGATCCTCGCCACAATCGTCCCGATGGCTACATCTACTTCAATGGTGTGGTTTATGGGGAAACAAACAGCGGTTACAACAGACGCTAATTTTAAGATTTAAAATTAAGAATTGAAAAAGGGCAGATGAAGAATCTGCCCTTTTTTTGTTTGTAAGGAAAAGGATTTTAAAAATTTGTATCAATTATTTTCAAAGGCCCATCGCCTATTGTGGCAGATATTCTCTGAGCAAGTTTGTCCCTTAGTTCAGTAGGGTCATTCCATTCGATATGATTGTATTGTCGAGTATCAAAATGAACTTGATTGATCGATTCTTTTTTGCATGGGAAAATAACTGGCAAATTAAGTCCATGGGCAAATCCGGCCTCATAATAGACACCTCCTCTGGCCCCCTCCTTTCCTTGTGTAAAGTCTGCAACTAAAAAGCGTGAACGACGAATTTCTGCAATGATTTCGTCATCAATTTTATTATTATGCTCCTTGTTGTCTATTTTAAGGGGTTCATATCCAGCTTTTCTGATCCCTGCGGCTAAGCCCTTCTCGTAGGCGTCGTTCATTGATTGGTTGAACCACATGGCAACAAATGCTTGATGACTCTTTGGAGTTTTATTTTCTAAGCTTGCCAGGTGAGCATATCCTATCGGAGTGATGACATAATCAAGCCTATTATTATTGGTTCCTAATTGATCGAGTAATTTAGACTCTTCCAAGAAATTAAGAAGATATGTTAGTTCTTCTTTGTCATGAGACTCTGAAACTGCAAGCATCTTAAAATTATCTATTTCATCAGTAGATTCAATTTTTGGATAAAAATTGAATTGCTGACCAAGACGATTGCATTTACTAGCAATGAATTTTAAAAGGCGATCAGCTCTTTCGTGAATAGCTATAGGTCTTTGTAATTCTATATTTTTAAGTACATCGTGATTTATTAGAGGCCATTTAACGCCATAATGATTTTGATTTACAACCCAGGTAGTCAAACGGACTTTAAAGCTGTCGTCAAAATTGGTGGGAAAAGCGATATCGAGTGGAATTTTATACTGCCCAATTCGAGGTGAATCTATTTCCCATTCACTTGGATTTTGTAACAATCTTCTTACTGCTTTATTTCCCCAGATGGGACAGAATTGATTATTGCTCATGTATACTTTCTCGTTTCTTCAGAAATCTGATAGTTATTTTAAATAAAAAGTAAGAATTTATTTTCGATTGGTCAACAAAACCTGGAACCAACCCATTGGCTCTAAACTTAATAGACTCAAAATAAAAAAAGGAGCCCTTAAAGGACTCCTTTTTAGTTTTACCTTCACACCTCACAATAAGAGGGTTCTAGTTTCAGACTCTCGATTACGGAGCTGTTGGAGCTACGAATGGAGGAATGGTAGCC
>DAHVKR010000189.1 GCA_027320785.1 Bdellovibrionales bacterium | reverse complement strand
CGATGTCAGCTTGAGCCAAAGCACCCAAAGCCATGATCGCGGCGATGAAAAAACGTGTTAGTGTCATTGTGTCCCCCTTAAACGGTTTGGTTCCTCAATTTTTATGCCCTTCCCCGACTGTATTTCAATACAAATCCGAAAAGCGTTCCCACCCAGCCAAATTGCAAGGCCTATGCCCGCTAAGCTATGGTCACTTTGACACTTTTTTAGAACTCAAGCATGATCATCAAATGCGACAGTGGATTCTCTCAAGCCCCTCAAAATTCTGGCGTATTTGGCTTTCCCTTCTCGGGCTGGCTTTGCTTTTAATTGTGGTCTGCTATTTTTTTGTCGACCAACGCTTCGCATTGTTTTTTGGCGCACCGGAGCAGGTGAAAGTTTGGCTTTTTCATCGCCATATCACAGAGATAGGAAATGCAGAACCTTACATAGTTTTGGCCTTATTGGGACTTCTTTGGAAGAAAGTGCGTAAATATTCAGCGTATTGGTTGGCCTGTCTGCTGTTCTCAGGATTGGCTTTGCATATCTTAAAATTTTTAGTGGGACGCGAACGCCCTCACATGACTCCCGAACACAATCCTTCTATCTTTGAATTTTTTAGCATTCATCACCACTACCAAAGTTTTCCATCCGGCCATAGCCAAACTTTATTTAGCACGGCTACTTTCATTGCCTTTCTATTCCCCAAAACCTTTCCTTGGGTTTTTGCTTTAGCTCTTTATTTAGCCTCAACCCGCGCCATCGTATTGGCCCACTTTACAAGTGATGTTTGGGCCGGGGCTTTTCTGGGGCTTCTCGTTTCCGCCATCACTCTTCGCCGTTTGGTTCAGCGCTATGGCCCGTGATTTTTACGAGCTTCAACCTGATACCGTGATGGATGCTACCGAGGCCGCAGGCTTTGAACCCACAGGTGAGTTTTTTCAGCTCAACTCTTACGAGAATCGCGTTTTTAAAATTCGCTTGGAAGATCGACAGCAAGTGGTCGCGAAATTCTATCGCCCCGGCCGTTGGACAAAAGATCAAATTTTAGAAGAGCACGAATTTCTTTCCGAACTGGGCAGTGAGGGTATTGAGGTCAATCAGCCCCTCACACTTTCCAATGGCTCAACTCTCATGGAGTTTGCAGGAATGAATGTTTCTTATTTTCCTCTCGTGCAAGGACGCCCCGTCACTGAATTGCTCGAACGCGATTGGCCTCGTGTGGGAAATTTACTGGCGCGATTACATAATATCGGCGAAAGAAAAGAAGCTGAACACCGAGTTCCCATGACCGCCGCCGATCATCCGAATGGCTGGAGTGCACTCGAGCTTTTAGAAGATTGGGTGGATCCGAATATTCGAACTCGCTATCTGGCGACCGCAGCTGAAATATTAGAAGCTTTCGAAGAAGTCGTGGATCCTTCAAGCTTCATCCGTATTCATGGGGATTCTCATAAAGGAAATCTTCTACAAAAAGATGAAACTTTTTTTATGGTGGACTTCGATGATTTTGTCATGGGCCCCGTGATTCAAGATGTGTGGATGCTTTTTTCAGATCTCGAAAATTACGAAGAGGAGTCCGAACTTTTTCTCTCTGGTTACGAAGAGCTTCGCCACTTTCCTCATGAGCAATTCCAATGGATTCCCCTGCTCCAGGGTTTTCGCATTATGGGATACAGTGCTTGGATTGCCCGTCGTTGGACAGACCCCAGTTTTCCACGACTTTTTCCTGAGTTTAATACCTATGCCTACTGGTCGCAGGAAACAGAGGCTTTAGAAAAATGCCTTCTTCAATTGACCCTCGAGTAAACACTTTAAGCAGAGCAATGCATCATTCGTAACTAGCAGTCGACAGAAATGGAGTGGGTCCATTAAGTTCTTTCTTCGAATCTTGATTTCACTGAAACACAGAGGGAATTCATCATGAAAAAAATTAAAGTAGCTAACCCCGTTGTCGAACTTGATGGCGACGAAATGACTCGTATCATTTGGTCTTTTATCAAAAGTAAACTCATCCTTCCTTACTTGGATATCGATATTAAATATTTCGATTTAGGAATGGAAAGTCGTGATAAAACCGAAGATCGCATTACAGTTGAGGCCGCCGAGGCAATTAAAAAATACAATGTCGGCATTAAATGCGCCACTATCACACCCGACGAAGCCCGTGTAAAAGAATTTAACTTAAAGCACATGTGGAAATCACCCAATGGAACCATCCGAAATATTTTAGATGGAACTGTTTTCCGTGAGCCCATCATCTGCAAAAACGTTCCCCGCCTTGTTCCGAACTGGACAGCACCAATTTGTATCGGTCGTCATGCTTTCGGTGACCAATACCGTGCCACTGATTTTGTCACAAAAGGAAAAGGGAAGCTCACCATCACTTTCGAGGGCGATAACGGAGAGAAAATCCAACACGAAGTTTATAACTTCAAAGGTGATGGCGTCGCTTTGGCTATGTACAACACGGACGAAAGTATTCGTGGTTTTGCGAAGTCTTGCTTCAATACAGCCCTTCAAAAGAAATGGCCTCTTTATCTTTCAACAAAAAATACCATTCTAAAAAAATATGATGGTCGATTTAAAGATATCTTCCAAGAAATCTACGATACTGAGTTTAAAGATCAGTACAAAGCGGCTGGTATTACCTATGAACATCGTTTAATCGATGACATGGTAGCCTCTGCCTTGAAATGGAATGGTAATTTCGTATGGGCTTGTAAAAACTATGACGGAGACGTTCAGTCCGATACTGTGGCTCAAGGTTTTGGTTCACTGGGATTGATGACTTCTGTTTTGGTTACTCCAGATGGCAAAACCATGGAAGCAGAAGCTGCTCATGGAACTGTGACTCGTCACTACCGCCAACACCAACAAGGCAAACCCACTTCGACAAATCCAATTGCTTCTATTTTCGCATGGACTCGAGGACTCGAGCACCGTGGAAACTTGGATGGCAATCAAGAACTTGTGAAGTTTGCTCAAACTTTAGAAAAAGTCTGCGTTTCTACTGTCGAGGCCGGTTTTATGACCAAGGACCTCGCCGCTTGTATCCATGGGGATAAAGTCAGCCCCGAACAATACATGAACACAGAACCTTTCTTGGAAAAGTTGGATTCTGAGCTCCGTAAAGCTCTAGGCTAAACACAGCGCAGATAGGCCCTGGTGGCTTATTCTGCGATGCATTGCGGCCTGCTTAAAAGTCCCGCGTCAGGTACACATTTTGTGGCTCGCCCTCTGCGAGATCGCTGTGAATAACCCCGCCAGGTCCGAAAGGAAGCAACGGTACCTCATGGAATCTGCGACAGGGTGGCGGGCCACTTTTTTATAGGCGAAAAAGGAAAGTCCCTTGTCTTATCAGGTCATTGCAAGAAAATTTAGACCTCAGGTTTTTGGCGATGTTGTCGGCCAAAATCATGTCACGCAAACTTTGCAAAATGCTCTGAAAAACAATCGCCTTCCACATGCTTTGCTTTTCACCGGCCCTCGCGGAACAGGTAAAACCTCTTCAGCTCGAATTTTAGCAAAAGCACTTCGCTGCCCTAACTCTGTCAACTTTGTTCCCTGTGGTACATGCTCTTCTTGTGTTGAAATTGCCGAATCTCGCTCTGTGGATGTAATTGAAATCGATGGGGCCTCAAACAATGGTGTCGAAGCCATTCGTGAGCTTCGTGATACGGTTTCGTACATGCCCACCAGCGGAAAATACAAAGTCTACATCATTGATGAAGTTCATATGCTTTCCACGTCGGCTTTCAATGCCCTTTTAAAAACTCTCGAAGAGCCGCCCGATCATGTGATTTTCATCATGGCGACCACAGAGGTGCACAAAATTCCTCAAACTATTTTGTCTCGCTGTCAACGCTTTGACTTTAGACGGATCTCTACCCGCCAAATTGTCGATCAATTGAAATCTATCTGTGCCACTGAAAATGT
>DAHVKR010000188.1 GCA_027320785.1 Bdellovibrionales bacterium | reverse complement strand
AACACTCAGTAGTAAATCTGTTGCTGCCAATGCTGACGGAACCGCGCCCGTGGCGGATCTGCCCCCCTCATCCTCTGACCCTGTGGTTTCGAATCCACCCTCTTCATCCGATCCCAGTAACACCCAAAATTCTGATGATTCTGATGATCATGACGACTCCAAAAATTCAGACCACGGGCAATGTCAAAATCATCAAAAAGTCAGCTGTGCTGACGTTGAAGTCAGTGATGTCAATTTAGCAATAGATTACATTGCTTTACCAGAAGGCATGATTGTTCTCTCTCCGGACTCCTCTAACCTTGTCATTAACCAAAGCCAAAATAGCATTAAGGTAAAAGCATTAGCTGATGCCCATCTCACTCAAATTCGCTTGGTTCTTAAGGATTCAGGAAACTATGTTGTCAGTGGTGAAAATCAGTACGACCTCAAAACACCCAGTGGTCAGCAATCAGGAATTAAAGTTATGCTAGATAGTCCTGTAGATGTTCAAAAAGACATGATGTATGAACTTGTCTTAGACGTGGATCTCAATAGTCAGCTAGTAAGCAATAATGTGAAGTGTATCTTCAAGCCCGTGATTAAAAGCGCTAAGCTTTTATAGTGGGCCAAAAGAACGACAAGGGCTGATAGCGTAATCTATCAATTAAAGCTTTGTATATGAGCTCCCGCTCGGGAGCTTGTATTTTTCGAGCTCGAATCGCCAAAAAAAGTGCTAAAAAGAACGAAACCAATACATTTAAAGCTCCCATTACTATAATTCCCGATACCGCCAACCAAAAGGCACTGCTCTCAATAATATGAAAACCGAGACTCCAGGTTGCCGCAGCGAGTGCGCCACTAGATAAAGTCACATGTCGAATGTCTAAAGGAATTCCCATAAAGTGAAGAATAAGGGGAAGAAGCCCTAGTAAAAACCCAAGAGAAACATTCCCTGCAATGCCGACAATATTTTTCTTTAAAAAAATAGAAAAGGCTCTCATTCGAGACTCACCGAAAATAAAGATAAGACGTCGATTATGTGCAATCGCCGGAGATAACCGATGGTATGCATACCAATTGTCCACCCAGCCTGCAATTAAACTTGAGCCCCAAAGAAGAACTCCCGTAAAGGCAGCGTATAGAGGAGTCGGCCCTAATAATGAAAAACTTTTGACTACGACATCAGCTTTATCGGGATTTAAAATTTCACGTCCCATACTGAGTCGAATGAGAAAACAAATAAGCAAAGTTAAAGGCACTACACCTAAGATATTACCAATGATCGCTGAAACCTGAGTTCGAATGGTATTGACAATTTCATCCACCAAGTCATCTAAAGCTTTTTTATTCTCAATACCTGCCATTTTAGAAGCCAAGGCTGGTGCAGTTAAAGCAGATTGCTTGGTCGCTAAGGTACAATGAGTGAAGTGAATGAGCAGGAAGCTTAAGCTATAGTTCAAGCTAGCTAAAAGACCCACTAAAAACCCTTTTGACTCTATAATATAGATTACAAATTTTATAACAGTCGTAAAAGCTGTGATAAGTCCGCCGCCCAAAGCTTTATTAATCATGCCTCGGTACTCTGAAACAGTCCGCGTAATATAATGCTCACCCGTTTCAGCTGTCCGCTCGACAATTTTGCGCGCAAGCAATGAGAAATTTTGATTAGCCAAAGACAGAAGACTTCTACGCTGTATACTATCTGATACTAATTTTTCTAAAAAACGAGACAAGACTTCAGGATCCATTTGCTGACTTTGCAAAATACAAAGTATTCGTTCTATTCGGCTTAGAAGGCTTTCAATTTTTTCTATTTGGAAAACAATTTGAATACTAACACCATAATCATCTAAGTGCTGCTGAACCTCTGCCAAGGCATGATAGCATTCATCAATTCTTTTCTCAGCCTGCTCTCCTAAAACATATCGTACTGTTTCGTCTTTTTCCTGGACATATTTCTCGATGAGTTGTCCCAGTACATAGAAAGGAATTTTCTGATAGTTTGTTTCAGTTAATCTTTGACGAATTTGTGATGAAACACCCAACCCCTGCATCTGAATGACCAAAAGCGCCAGGGCCTCACAGGCATCCTCCTTTAGACGATTCCAGTTTTTTTCATCAGGTGAAACATCATAATTCAAGAGCTCTTCAATTTTTTTAACAGTGTCAGAGTCTAACTGTCGTAGCCACTCAATATCTCGTTCATGCTGAAAGTTTTCGGAAAGAATATAGGAAAGCTCGTTTTCCTTAGGGACTGCTGGCAAAATTTTAGCCTGTAACCGATCAACAAGCTCCGTCGCGAGTGTTTGACTGGAAACTCCTGTTTCAAGAAACATTTCAAGCCCGCGCGTGTCTCTCATAATGGAACGAAATGTTTTAGCGACATTTTTTTTCCATTCTTCATTTCGTTCTAAAACAGAAAGAAAGTATTGAACTCTCTTGGCCTGCGTTTCCCCTGTCTGAAAAGTTTCAGACTTTTTGATTAACCCTTCTCTTCTGATCCACTCCAAAATGTCAAAGAACCAAGAAATACGAACTTTAATTTTACTGTTGGGACCAGGGACATGATTTAGGAGTTGATCCAAATCTTTCCGATGATGTTTTGAAAGTAAAAACCGTGACCAAAGTTTATTTTTCACTGGATGACTCAGTTCTCTTCTCCATTAAATAATGGGGGCCAAATTCGTATTGATCTGTTTGCTTGTAAGTTTCAAATCCAGCTTTCTGATAAAAACCAACTGAACTATGTCGCGCCATAGTCCAAATATAAGCATGACCCTCCTGTCGCGCATGAGTCATGAGCTGACTCATCAGAAGGCGTCCCACCCCCTTCTGCCTGTAGTCAGGACTGACCCAGAGACCACGAGAACGATAGTAATCGGATGAGGTCGAATACCCACTTACGACTCCTTGCAGCTTCTTTTCAAAGTCGAACATGCCCACAAAAGTCGGCTCTCCAAGTTTCATTTCCATATCGATAAGGCCCTGGGGACTAATCCAGCTAACAGGCTCAATGGCCGATTGCCTTTCAGGCCAAAGGAAATTTTCCCAAACCTTCTTAATTTCATCGAAACCTATTGTCAAGACTTGAATTTCCAACATGAAACCCTAGAATAAAACGAATATGATTTCACAGCAACAAGAAGTGAATACTCGTCGCCTCAGTCTATACTCCCAAATATTTTTATATGGCGACTTTATGCCACTGAATTTTTGGATTAATCCTCAACAGTGCTCTGTCGAGCTTGAGAATTTTAATTCTGATTGGAAGCCCTACCAACCTCAAAAAGGTGACACGGGACGTGAAGGCCTCAGTCTGACCTCTCTTGATGGATCTCTCTCTGGCTACCCAGAGCTTCAGTCTCTTTATGAGTATACCCACGAAACAGGACATAAAGTTTCTGAAAATGATTTTAATAAACTGACTCCCGTTTATGATCAGGTTTCGGCTATTCGAGAAGTCGTAGATTACTTTAAACCCTATTTAGGGCGAAGTCGATTTGTACGCTTTAAAGCAGGAGGCCACTTTCCTCCTCATCGTGATCAATCTGTTCAGTATCAAGTTCCAGATTATTTTCGCCTCTTTATACCTCTTAACAATACAGGTGAAAATAACCTCTTTTTTATCTATGATGGAAAAGTGATTTCTTACGAACCCGGTCGGGTTTATCTTTTCAATGCCCTCAAAGTTCATACTGTATTTTCTGTTCACAATCAGGCCATGACTCTTGCCTTGAGCTTAAGGCTCGAACAAGAATCTATTGCTTTGGCAATCAAGAAGCTTCTGGTTAGATAATGATGGTTGAGCTGACTTATCGTAATCATTTTGAATTTGGATATAATGGAAAACCTTTTTCTTTCAGAAAAAATCCAAAGGATCAATGGTTCGTTCGCTATGGGCAGAGCTCACGCCCCGCTCTTTCATTTCATGATGAATGTCTTGAAA
>DAHVKR010000187.1 GCA_027320785.1 Bdellovibrionales bacterium | reverse complement strand
CACCTTTTACTGCCAAATCGAATTATTTGAGTACCTGTCAGGTGGTATCCACCATCATTCCAATTATTCTTCTTTGGGTTGCCTACGCTTATAGCGTGTCATTTTCTCGCTGGGTGGTGGTTCCCTTTGGTATTCTGGGTGGGCTTTTGGTTCTTCGCTGCTTCGTTCTCATGCATGATTGTGGGCACGGCTCTTTATTTAATTCTAGACGTGCCAATCAGATCTTGGGGTTTTTTCTCGGTGTGATCACGGGAATGCCTCAGTATGTGTGGTCAAAAAATCATGCCTATCACCATAATACCAATGGAGATTGGGTTAAGTATGGTGGCGTCTTTAATATTATTTCCACCGAGCGCTACAATAAGTTGTCAGACAAAGAGAAAAAACGTTATTGGCTTTTCCGACAGCCCTTGATTCTGATTCCAGCCGGTTTTTTCTATATGCTCTTCAACCCCCGATTCAATTGGATCTTGGGGAATTTGATTATGCTGGTGAAAATAGTCAGACCCTTGTTGACCCTTAATTTTTCAAAAGCAGCTGAGGTCGCTCAAAAGTGGGAGACAAAATATTGGAGGACTAAAAAAGATTATTTGCACATGACTTATAATAATCTCGTTTTACTTCCTATTTGGGTCATCATGAGTAACGCCCTCGGCGGCGGTAATTTCTTTCTTATTTATGTTGTTTCTATTTCGTTAGCGGGTTCTCTTGGAATTTTACTTTTCACAATTCAGCATAACTTCGAAGGGTCCTATGCTTCGGATACAGCTCGCGTGGATAAATATCGAGCCGCTATTGAGGGAACAAGCTTTCTTGTTTTACCGCCTATTTTAAATTGGTTTACAGCCGATATCGCTTACCATCATTTGCACCATCTTTCGATCGCCATTCCGAATTATCGTTTGGCTGCCTGTCATAACAAGCTCGAATCTTTATTCACAGGGGTCAAAAGATTCTACCTGCGTGATCTGTTGACGACATTTGATTACCAGCTTTGGGATACCGAACAAGAAAAGGTTGTCTCAAGAAAACTTTTAGAGAGTCCAGAGGCCGTTCAGACTCACACTCTAGAGACAGCTGAAGTTACACCCTCCTAAAGAGATAGCAGGGCTTATAATCTCCATAATAGCTTTAAACCCCTAACCACACCCAATTTATGAAGATCATTCATGGCGATAGGGGGTGAGGGGTCTCCAGGTACAATTTACGGGACTATTTTAGGGTTTTAGGGTAAAAAACCTGGCATGTCAGACAATGTCCCTCCAAAGCCACCTAAATCCGTGCGTATTGTGATCGAGTTATTGCGTGCTGAAAATCGGCTTGATGCGATTTTGCTGAGAGCTATTCGAGCTCAAAATGACAATTTGAACCTGCGTGAAATTTCTCGCGCTTCGTACAAAGAGTTGTTTCATGACGGGCGAATTGTCATTAAAGGCCAAAGAGCACGACCCAAATCGTCTTTAGCTAAAGGCACCACATACGTCGACATTTTAGGCTTCTAGCCATAAGGAAAAAATGAAATTTACGGATCTTAAACTTCTTGAGCCCTTACAACGGGCTGTTGCTGAATCTGGTTACGAAACTCCAACTCCCATTCAGGTGGCGGCGATTCCATCCTTGCTGGAAGGTCGCGATCTTTTAGGTTGTGCCCAAACTGGAACGGGGAAGACGGCAGCTTTTGCTTTGCCGATCTTACATCGATTGGCTCAAAATCACGCGCGTCCTCAGCCCAAGCAAGCGCGTGCTTTAGTTCTAACGCCGACTCGCGAGTTGGCGATTCAAATTCAAGATAGCTTTATGACCTATGGAAAACACTTGCACCTCAGCACGGCCGTCATTTTTGGTGGAGTGGGCCAAGGTCCTCAAGTAAAGCGTATGTCACGGGGTGTGGATGTGATGATTGCAACCCCTGGGCGTCTCATGGACTTGATTCAACAAAGACATATCAGCCTTCGTGGTCTCGAAATTTTTGTATTGGACGAAGCGGATCGCATGCTGGACATGGGATTCATTCACGATATCCGTAAAATCGTCGCTTTGCTTCCGCCGAAAAGACAAAACCTGTTTTTCTCGGCCACTATGCCTAGAGAAATTGAAAAATTAGCCAATGGACTTTTAACAGACCCTGTTCGAGTCGAGGTCACTCCCGTTTCTTCGACAGCTGAAAAAATTAATCAATCCGTGATGTATGTCGAGAAAAGCCAAAAGAAAAGTCTCCTTCGTCATGTGCTTCAAGATAAGGCTTTGAAACGCGTGATTGTTTTTACACGAACAAAGCATGGAGCGAATCAGGTTAGTGAAGTCCTCGCAAAGAGTGGAATTCAAAGCGCCGCTATTCATGGCAACAAGTCACAAGGCGCTCGTCAACGAGCTCTTGAAGATTTTCGTATTGGAAAAATCCGCGTATTGGTGGCAACAGATATTGCCGCTCGAGGCATTGATATCGATGGCATTACCCATGTGATTAATTATGAGCTTCCGAATATTTCTGAAAGCTATGTTCATCGTATTGGTCGAACCGCTCGCGCTGGCGCTGAAGGCAGTGCGATTTCTTTTTGTGATAGTGAAGAGCGTGCTTACTTACGTGATATCGAAAGACTGACGGGGCAAAAAGTCGAAGCTGTTCTGGATCATCCCTTTCATAAAGAAGAATTACTGACAGCTCCGATTCTTTCTAAAGGTAAGGCGAAAGCGGCCATTGAAGGTCGCTCTGGTGGTGGTGGAGGACGTCGTCGTCCCCCACGTCGTGGCGGAAGTGGTGGTAAGAGCCATGGCTTTCGTGGGCGAAAACCTCGTTCTTAAGTAAAAATAATACTGGCACCGGCGGATTTTGCGTAAAAGTCGCCAACTGTGATGATGCCTTGAACTTGCTTACAAAAATCTTCGGCTTTCAGTCCAAACATGTCCACAGAGGCTTTGCAGGCGTAAATTTCAGCACCAGAGTCAGAGATCATTTCAATAAACTCACGTACGGGAGGAATGTCCAATTTTTCCATTCTTCTTTCCATGATCACCGCAGCCAGTGAAGACATTCCAGGTAAAGCACCTAAAAGAGTTGGAATATGCATGGCTGGATTTCCCACCGTGGAGACTCTTAAGTGGTCCATGCGTTTATTGATGATGGCCTCCATACCAAAGAATGTAAAAAAGAGAGTGGCCTCGATACCTTCTGCTCGAGCGCCATTCGCCATGATCAGGGCCGGATAGACACCTTCTAAAGATCCTTTTGAAACAATAATCGAAACTTTTTGAATGGGTTCATTTGCCATAAATATTTTCCCTTCTAAATACAACCATGAGGTTTGGGGTAGCCCGCAAGGCGTGCTGCTATTTTAGCAGGACCCTTTGGAAATAAAGTATAAAGCTCTTTGGTCGGAACGTTCCCTACTTTTTGTAGACGTCTAACGTTGGGAGCTCCACCGTTTTCCTTTGCGTCCGAACGAATAAAATCAAGAACTTCCCAGTGACGGTCGGTTAAAGTAATACCTTCTTCGGCCGCCAGAGCTGTTGCGATATCGCGACTCCACTGCTCGGGTTTAGTCATAAAACCTTCTGAATCAAAATCAACGTCAGTTCCTGCAATGTTTTTTGTCATGATGGACTCCTTTCATTAAGCGGTCTTATCTTTCCTTTTATAGACATCGTGGGGCCGACAAATGGTATCGGGAGGCCACGTAAAAGTATATTCCAATAAATCCATTTAAAAGCCAGTTTTCCCCAGTGGTTAATTCTGGATTCCTTTAGAAGTCGGAATGGCCCAATGCCTGCAATTGGGAAAGTTCCGGGGAGGGGCTCGACTTCGCTATTAAAGTCGATCAGAAGACCTCGTCCATTTCCAGATTCAATAAAGCAATTTGAATGGCCATCAAAGTGCGCACTTAAAGGTTCGCCCTTGAGGTAATGCAAAATATTTTCAGTTAAAATTTCTCC
>DAHVKR010000186.1 GCA_027320785.1 Bdellovibrionales bacterium | reverse complement strand
TCCAAAAGACTGGAATAAGGTCAAGCGAGGTGTCAGTCGATACTTAATGTTAGCTTGGTTAGAGAACGCAAAACTTGCTCCAACATTTTCAATATTTCGATAGAGGATATTAAGACTGTAAGTCAGATCGAAATCTGAATTCACCCGGTAACCCAACTCTGGTCCAGACTGAGCCCCCCAAAAACTTTTCCGAGGGTAGGATACGCCTTGAATTCTTGCAATATCCACAATTCCCGACAACACACTGATATTCCAAGTATAGATATAGCGTCGATCATAGCGCGTGTAATCTGTCCCAATTGAATAGCCAGTAAAGACAGAAAGTGCCTTGTATTTTTGACCTGATACTTTTGCATATATCTGATCCGCAAAAGAAAAATAATTTCCGCTCACGTAGAAAAAAGATTGATTTGTCTTTCTCACAACTCGACGACGAATTTGTTTTCTTTTTCCCTTCGAGGATAACGTATTTGAAGAAATTTGCGAAAAGGCGACCTGGGGAGTTCCCACAAAGCAAAAAGCCAAAGCAAAAAGAAGGCTCATCTGAATTAGCTTATTTGTTCGATGCAAACTCACGCGCACAACCCTCTCTACAATGAAAGATGAATTTGCCCCATAGCCACCCAAGAATCGGGGTTAGCCTGTCCAGGAACAAGTGTTCTATAGTTTAGAAGCTGAAGCCTCAGCTCTGTACGAATCCACGGAAATGCGAGTAGCCCAACTCCGTAGCGATAATTTTCAGTTCCATTTTTTGATGTGTCTTCTTTGTAGTTCTCAAAGGTAGCCAGAAGATTATAACCTCGAACTAACTTTGTCATATTCTCCAAAAGAGTATAGTAGCCGAGTTCGGCCTTACTTCCCTTTGCACTACTATTAATAAAACCAATCTCCCCGATCAATCCATCGCCCGGATTTCTAAGACCCATGCGAAACTCTGTCGAAGCCATTTGCTTTTCTACATAGTCGTTTTTAGTCGACATGACGGAAAGACCCCATGCTACTTTTTCTTTAAGAGCTTTTTCGTACTTAAAAGAAAAACCTTTTTCTCGAAGATTTTCAGTTTGGGCTAGGTTTCCTGCGAATATCTGACCAAAAATTTCGTATTGGTCAGCAATATAGTGCGCTTTAACTCCATCCGTCTGATCATCCATTGTTGTACGCGTGTAAACTCTTCCATAAGCTGTGTGATCCACATTCTTGATGCCAAAAACTTTATCCATCGTACCTGCATAAAGGAAAAGCTTTTCATTGTATTGCCAGCGCATATAGGCATTTCGACTAATCCACTTACTGGGTTTTTTTCCACTCACACCTATATATTGCTGAGGAAGGGGGCGATACCCGTAATCTCCATAAAACATGAGTCTTTGATCTTTATCAAAAAAGATGGCTACATTGACCTCTCTTTGCATATCAATGGAGCGTTCATTCTGTTTTTTACTTCCTGGATTTGTGACCATATAAAGATCACGAGTTTTAATCCCAGGGCGAATCCACCAAGGAAGTTGCACAGGACCTAAAAAGCCCGAGTTTTCCCCCATTTTGTCGTCTGATGTGTGACGATTAAAAATAGCTTTGGAAGTGAATTCGGAGGCCCAAACAGCACGACCATAATCATTCAAAGCCCCACCACCGTCTCCATTAAAGTGACAAGTCAGGCAACTTCGATAGCCATAGGCAATAAAGTCTGGATAGGCGTAAGCCGCTGAAGATATGACCAATCCCAACACAATTGAAAAAAGAAATGACAGTTGAATCTGGCTCCGGTGTCTCACTCTGAGAAAGAATGTCATACTCTTGGTCAGGGTCAATCTCATATTGAGCTAAGGTCTTGTTTTTTCTTTTGATTCCTACACGCTCTGGTAAATTTAAAGGTGTCGAAACACTTTCAAGTAAAGGCTCACGTTTTCCGTGAAGTGTAAAGATCGTTGGATTCTCTGAGGGGGAAATGTATGAGAATCGTTATGTTCACAGTAGTGGCGTGGGCTAGTCTTTTGTCAGGTCTTATCACATCGACAGCACAGGCTCAAACTCAAGCACAAAAAGACGATGCGAAATGGATCGTCGAAAGAATAACAGGCGTTAAATGGGCTGCTAATGATCCTGTTATGCAACAGGCCTATGCGCTAGCCGCTTCAGGTAATCGTGCGGGCATTGCTGCTCTTGCGACAAAGCAATCTCAATTTTTAAATATTACCGTGAAAAACTTCGGACTTAAAATGTCCACACGAGATGAAACCGATCAAATCCCCTTAAATGATTTTACAGCTGACATCATTGGCGTCACACGAGATGAAACCGATGCACGGGAACTTCTTTATGGAAACTTTTCCTATCTTCCACCCAATGCCCTGAGCGATATGGGCGCCTACGTTAAAAATGCTCTACAATCACAACAACTATTTTCAGCTGTTGATGACCGAAAAACAGATTTTGGTTCGCAACTTGAAAGATCCAATGTCCAAAGGGTGCTCTCTTCGTCTAACGATGCTGTCATCAATCCAGATCCCGCTGGTGTTTTAACTTCACAAACCTTTATGGGAGCGCACGCTATAGCAGGTACAAATCGGCGAGTAATTGAATATACCTTTAGAGAGTTTATGTGCATCCCGATTGATCAGTGGGCCGATGCCAGCGCCGCTGACGTTCGAATCGCTCGTGACGTCGACCGCTTTCCAGGTGGTGATAACAATCGCTATGAGACAACCTGTAAAGCTTGTCACAATATGATGGACGGTTTTCGCGGAGCTTTTGCAAAGTGGACCTACGAGAATAATACCGCAAAATATTCGAGCGTAAACAGAGGGTCTTCTGATTCAAAAGGTATTATGAATAAGTACAATCAAAACTCATCTGTTTATCCTGGTGGTTTTATCACGACAGATGACTCTTGGATCAATAATGCCACACGCGGAGTGAACCTGTCCCGCTTTGGTTGGAGAGGTTTGGACGGGCGTAACCCCGCTTCGGCCGGAAACGGAGCGAATGATTTTGGTCACCTCATTGCCAATTCTCAAAGGTTTTCATCTTGTATGGCAAAACGCGCCTTCCAAGAAGTCTGCCGCAAAAGCCTCGCAGATAGTGATTTTAGTGTCTACCAATCCATGGGGACTCAATTTGAGGCCTCAGGTTATAACTTAAAAAAACTCTTTCAGGCAGCGGCCCTCAATTCTCGGTGTAAATAGAGCTGAGAAAAAAGAAACTAAGGGGGGAATAATGAAAAATTTAAAAGAATCAAAATTCAGAACTTTAAGAAACTTTGGTATCATCACTTTTATTTTTGGTGGACTGAGCCTCTACAGCTTTAACTGTGCTCCTCCATCATTTCAAATTGCAGACAATGGATCCCTGCAAATGTCTTCAACGGGAGATATCGTCCCAGTTGACAGCTCCGGTGTGCTGAGTACAACTATTCAGGCTCCACAGGCGCTTCTCACCAGCGAACAAGTGTATGAGTCGCTCATGAACTTAACGGGTCAGAAATCAACCGTCACAAGTTCTCAGCTGAAAGAGTTTTCGGCACGATCCGGATCCCTTCCTATGGAGCCCTCGCTTGATAAAATTAATGCTCCTATGCTCATGGCGCTCACCTCTTTTAGTGGTGAGGTTTGTAATGGACTTGTTCAACAGGAAAAAAATCTGGCAACAGATCAAAGAAAGTTTTTCCAAAGTATCAACATGGGAACAGCGATCAGCAATGTGACTGATGCAAACTATCAGGATGCACTCAACAAAATGTCACAAGCTTTTATGGGGCGAGATTTAACTTCTGATGAACTCGCTCTTTTTAGTCAGTTCAAAACAGATTTCATAGCAGGCATTCCTTCCAATCAGACGACCTCATCTACTCAAACTCAATATTTGATGATGTCTGTCTGTGCCGCCATGCTCAGTAGTTTTGACGTGTACACATACTAGGATCGTTGGAAAGATTTGATTTTAA
>DAHVKR010000185.1 GCA_027320785.1 Bdellovibrionales bacterium | reverse complement strand
CCATCATTCCAATACGAATAAAGGGGTGCCGGCGGAGCCGGCTCATCATGAGGATGCCGGGTGGGAGGATCGCGTAGCGATCCGGGGCGGCCGAAGGCCGCGAGCCGGCGGGGCGAAGCCCCAAGAGGCGGAGCTTTTCTTCTTTTTTATATTCTTTTTGCTTTTCTGATTGGTATGCCGCTCCTCATAGCTGAATTAATGTTGGGTCGCCATAGTGGCCCTTCCCCTATGAAGATTACCAGTGAGATATCAAAGAAAACAAAACTTCCTTATTTTCTCTTTGGTATCCTCTCGCTTATTCTTTGTATGGTGGTGCTATCGTACTACTCGGTGATCAGTGGATGGGTTTTACACTTTGTAGCTCGCTTTATTGCCAGCAGCGTGAGTTCTCAGGATGTTCCCCTGAGCTTTCATATCCTGCTCGATAATGGTTGGCTGCAAATTCTTCTGACCAGTGTGCATCTCCTGCTAATTATGACCGTGATCTCAGTGGGTGTTCAGGAAGGCTTGGAAAAGTGGATTCGAGCCGTGGTTCCGATCTTTCTTATTTTTGTTGTGATTATTCTCTACCAAACACTGCGTCTGCCCTCGACCCCGCACGTTCTCAGGTTTCTATTCTATCCTGATTTCTCAAAAGTGAATTGGCAAACCATGGGAAGAGCTTTAGCCCACGTTTTCTTTACTCTTTCGGTGGGTTTTGGATTTCTTGTGAGTTTTGGAGCTTACCTGAATCCTGATGAGCATATCCCCACGGTGGGTTTTCGTATCACCATGATTGACGTTTTTGTCTCGATTTTGGCCCTTCTTTTTGTCTTTCCGGTGGCTTTTCAAATGAATGAGCAGGTAGCATCCGCTACCAACCCGGTCCTTCTATTCGAAGTGATCCCACAATTTTTCCAGAGTATTTCGGCGGGAACTCTTTTTGGTATTATCTTTTTCCTTTGTCTTTATTTGGCCTCACTCAATGCCTCACTCGCTCTTGTAGAAGCCTTAATTTTTAATATTCAAAGCCTTTTCCCGAAATTCTCGAGAAAAAAATCAGTCATCGCCGTCACCATTGCGATTTTTCTTCTCACATGCTTTTGGGTATTAGTTCCTTCTATGATTCATCCCACATCAGGACCTGAAGTTTTAGAGTTTCTAGATAATATCGCGGTAAACTGGATCCTACCCGTAGTCGCTTTAGGGCTTCTTTTAACTTTCCATGTGGCCGTGCCAGACAAAGAAAAACGAGAGATGTTCACAGATCGAAATCGCTTTGTCAGCGTCGTCATGGAGAGCCACTGGTTTTTTGTGATGAAGTGGCTAGCTCCCATTCTGATCGTCATCGCTCTTGTGATGCAAATCGTGGGGCTATTTTAGCTTAAAAATTCATCCCCAGGATGAACTGAATGTCGATGGGGTCCCCATTGATTTTATATTTCAAAGGATCTGTGCCGCTGACATAGAGTTTGTTTTCGTCCGAGAAAAAGGCAAAGTGATAGAGACCTTGGATACCCAGATAGGCCGTTCGCCGCAGGAGGGGAATCTCAATACCCGCTCCAATATCTGTTGAAGTGACGGTTTCCTTACTTTTCACCAAAAGCTCCGCAATATTGTAGGTTCGAGTCATTTGCGAAAATCCCCCCATAATATAGGGATTTAAGTCGGCTAAACCTTTTTTAACATTTTGGGTGTTGAGATAATATTTGAGATCGAAAGCCACCTCGGAAAATGAAACCGTTCCCGTATAGGTCGTTCCCGTTTGAGTTTGAAGTTTCACATCATGGTCGGCCGTCATGAGCCCCAAGGACATCGCTAATCGGAGGTCAAAAAAGTAAGAAAGATAGACTCCCATCACAGGTCCATCGCCATAGGCTTTGGCCATACCATCGGTAAAAATTTGAGGGCCGACCGCTAATCCCACAGTGAGGAAGCGACCATTTCGGAAAAAATTGATATCCGCTTCTTCATCAGAAGCCTCATCGAATTCACTGTAATCGGAAAAAGGGTCGTAAGCTTCATCGGGATCCGTTTGAGCATGAGCTCGATGCGGAAATAAAGACAATAGGCTGACAAACGCCATTAAAAGTGCCAGACGAATCATGATTTTCCCCTTCTCGTATATTATCTAGTATTGAGTGTCTCATTGCCAAGGTCAAATATTCGTAAAGATTCAAAGATTCCACGAGGGGGATGGGCGTCTCATCTTGAGACGGGGAGATGGGAAAGCTGGAATTGTTAGGGTTTATTTGTGGCAGCTTGAGTCAAAAATAGAATTGTTTTCTTTCCCTCTTATTTGTTCGTAAGATCAGGTCCGACCATGACAAAATCTTCAACTTCTTCTCAATATCAAAAGTCTGGAGTGGACATTCAAGCCGGGGATGCCCTGGTAGATTGGTTGCAAGAGTCTCAGAAAAAATCTCACCCCCTTGTTGTGCAAGGAATTGGTGGATTTGCCAGTCTCACGCGGCTTCCGCTTCAAAAATATAACAAACCACTTCTTGTGAGTTGTACGGATGGTGTGGGGACTAAAGCTCTTCTCGCCGCTCAATATGGAAAAGTTTCGGGATTGGGTCAGGATTTAGTGGGTATGAATGTGAATGATCTGATTTGTACCGGCGGAGACCCCTATTTCTTTTTGGATTATTGGGCTAGCGGTAAGCTCGATTTAGAAATGACTCAAGCCTTTCTTTCCAGTGTGCGCGAGGCTTGCGAAAAGTCAGGTTGTGTTTTAGTCGGTGGCGAGACAGCGGAAATGCCAGGTCTCTACCGAGGAAATGAATTTGATTGCGCGGGATTTGCTACGGGCCTTGTGGATGAAGACCATGTTTGGGGACCTCATCGTGTCAAGCCTGGAAGTGTTTTGTGGGCCTTGGAAAGCTCGGGCTTTCATAGCAATGGCTACTCTCTTTTGCGTCGAATTTTTGAAAAAGATATGGACCAGTGGGTGGACTCTTTACTGACTCCAACGGCTCTTTATGTGGAAACAGTTCAGTCTTTAAAAAAACAAAATATCCAAATTCAAGCGGCTGCTCATGTTACAGGTTCTGGTTTTGAGAATATTTTAAGAGTCTTGCCTGCGGGAACTCGTGCGGAGCTCATTCCTTATGAGATGCCCTCTCTTTTTCGAGAAGTTCAAAAGAGAGCGGGCATGACAAACGAGGAAATGTTCACAACATTGAATTGTGGAGTCGGTTTTGTGCTGGTTGTACCGGCAGAAGAAGAATCCCGATTGGCTTCTGCTTTGAAAGATTGTCCCTATCGAAATTGGAAATTAGGAAGTGTTCACTCTACTGATGAGGTCGAGCCCTCTTACTCTTGGATCTCTTCGCGAGGTGATAAAAAACTATGAAGAGTTTGCGCTGGGCTGTGATGATCTCGGGGACAGGATCTAATCTGCAAACTTTATTGGACCGTGCCCATGATCCACTCCCACTTAAAGTCTATAGTTCTCGTGCGGGTGTTGCGGGTTTATCAAAGGCGCGACGAATGGGAATTCCCACCGAAGTGCTCGGGTCACCCATTGATTGGGAAAAGCTTCATCAAGATCTCCTGCGCATGCGGGTTCAGAGAATTTTTCTTCTGGGTTTTATGAGAATTGTTCCTTTGAGTTTTGTGCAGAAGTGGGAAAACAAAATTGTGAATTTACATCCCAGTCTTTTGCCTCTCTATCCAGGTCTTCATGCCTTTGAGAGAGCCTGGGAAGATGGAGCCCCTTTGGGGGCCACTCTTCATTACGTGAATGAAGAGCTCGATGCCGGGAATCGTATTCGACAAAAATCTTTTTTGGCCAGTTCAGATCAGAAATGGGACCGATTTCGTCTGTCATGGACAGAGCAATCTTTAGTTCGGGAGTTATTTGATTATGAGCACCTATGATGCCATTTTAGTGAGCTCTTTTGGACAGCTTGACCCGCTGAGCGCCGAGTTGGCGCGACAGGGTCTTGAGATTTTGCACATTGATGT
>DAHVKR010000184.1 GCA_027320785.1 Bdellovibrionales bacterium | reverse complement strand
AGCTGAACAATAGTGGAGCGTATCACCATGCTCACGCTATCGAAGGCACCGCTCAGAGCGAGTATAAAGAGGGATAGATAAAAATTTCGACTGAGTCCAAAGATCAGGATGCAAAGACCAAAACCACCGACAGCTGAAAGAAAATGAGTTCCGGATCTCATTCGCTTTGTTCGAGAAAGTAGAATTCCCATCAAAGCAGCGCCAACAGCTGGAGCCGCTCGCAGGGCTCCGAGTCCTTTGGGGCCCACATGGAGAATATCTTCAGCAAAAATGGGGAGAAGAGCTGTCACGCCTCCAAATAGAACAGAAATCATATCCACACTCATGGCAGGCAGCAAAAGAGGGTGTTTAAAAACAAAACGAGCTCCAGATAAGAGTTCATCTCGAATCGTCGCATGATGAGGGCGGCTTTCAGGCGGCGGAATGTCCTTTTGAATCAGAAACATGGAAATAATGGCGGCGACTAAAAAAAGACAGACAAGGCTGGAGGCGGGAATGGGCCCCCAAAAGCCAAAAATAAATCCTCCAAGTGCGGGACCTCCGATGCGCGCAATTTGCATGGCAGAGCTGGAGACGGCAGCCGCTTGTGAGAGAAGCTTTCTTTCAACCAGTCGAGGAATGGAGGCAAACATCGAAGGTTGAGAAAAGGATCGAGCCAGTCCCGTCAAAAAAGAAGCGCTATAGAGCATAATAATCTGAGTCGAGAGCTCAATTCGCGAAGCGAGCAAGTGCTCTAATAAAACCACGAGTCCAGAGAGAAGACTGACGTAAATCACACGTCTATAAACATGCAAGGGGCGTCTGCGATCGACTAGATAGCCCGCATAGAGGGCCAGGCTTAATGCAGGAATGGCTTCGGCTAATCCAACAAATCCTAAATAAAGAGGATCTTTTAGAAGAGCGTAGACTCTCCAGCCAATGATAATCGATTGCATTTGGACAGCAAAAGTGAAGAGAAAACGAGCGCTGATGAGCTTCTTAAAATCCAAAGGCATGTCACACTTTAAGATTGAAAAATGTGACATGCAACAGGGATTAAATTGAAACTAGTTATTTCGTCGGTAGCCAATCAGGTGGCAAGTTTCGTCGACCATAATATCGTAGGTCGCGCGAAGTGTTTCGTTGTGATAGACAGGAACAGAATATGTTAAAACTTGGCTAGCTGAATCGCTGATTTCAGGGATAAGGATATCGAGAGTTTCACCTGGAAAGTCATGACTGACGATCGCGTTCAGATCATTTTGCACAGATTGTGTGCATGTTTGGCTAGCTGAAGCCGATAAGCTGATTGAAAAAATAAGACCGGCAAGTACGGAATTTACAAGATTCATAAGGGACTCCTTTGTTGGGTTTTAGGGTGTTCTTTTGTCAAAAAAGGGATTTAAAGACAAGAGAGAGTTTGGGGTTTAACAAAATCATCACAATGTAATGATCGTATCTTGTCAGAACCCAACGAGAAGGCTCTAATGGTAATTCAGGGAGTCTAATATGATGAAACAATTTCTAGCTGTCTTTTTAGGGTCACCTCAAAGCAAGTCCATGCAAAAATGGCAAAATTTATCTGAAGAACAAAGACAGCAAAAGACAGCAGAGGGGATGAAAGCTTGGGAAGAGTGGGGCAAAAGCATGAAAAATCTATTGTTTATACGGGAGGACCTCTAGGAAAAACAAAGGGAGTCGATTTAGAAGGAGTCCAAGAAGTTCAGAATGAACTCTGTGCCTATGTCATTGTACAAGCTGAATCTCATCAAGCTGCAGCTGAGATGTTTCTTCAACATCCTCATTTTTCGATATTTCCGGGCGATTCAGTTGAGATTATGGAGTGCTTACCCATACCTCAAAGCTAAACTCTCAGTATGAGTGTGATTCTCCTTGACCTTCCAATCATTGGAAGCCTGATATTAGGTTGATTGGAAGGTATCAGATGGGAAGCAATCCTTTAAGTTCGTCGTTAAAACCGTCAGAAGAAACCTGTGAAATCGATTTACAGATTGGAGGCATGAGCTGTGCTTCCTGCGTCAGTCGTGTGCAAAATGCCCTCAAAGATGTTCCGGGTGTTCAAGTGGCCATGGTGAATTTGGCTAGCGAAAAAGCCCGCGTAACACGAAATAGTGAAAGGTCAGGAGATCAAGATCTGATCGAAGCTGTCGAAAAGGTTGGATACCGGGCATCTTTTTTGAGTCAGAAAGTCGATAAGGCTTCTCAAGAAAATTTGCGTCTTGAAAAAGAAAAAGCTCTTCGACTACAGAAAAGAAAAGTGATTTTAGCAGCTCTTTTGTCAATTCCCTTGATGAGTCCTATGGTTTTGCAGGCCATGGGAGTTCAGTTTGAATTGTCACCCTGGATTCAATTGGCGCTTGCGACTCCCGTTCAATTCTGGTTGGGAGGTCATTTTTATATTTCAAGCTGGAAAGCTATTCGAAATAAAACAGGGAATATGGATTTGTTAGTGGCTCTTGGAACTTCGGCCGCCTATGGGCTCAGTTTATATCTTGGATTTATTCGTGCTGGCTCAAAAATGCATTCTCATCTTTATTTTGAGGGTTCAGCCGTTGTCATCACTTTAGTTTTGTTGGGTCAATATTTAGAAACACGAGCGAAAAGAAGAACCATTGAAGCTTTATCGGCGTTGGATTCCTTGAAACCCGAAAGAGCTCGAATCCGTCGTGAAAACAATGAGACCGAAGTTCTCATTTCTCAAGTTCGAACGGGGGATATCGTCATCGTCAAACCCGGAGAGAAAATTCCAGTGGATGGCCTTGTTATCGAGGGACAAAGTCAGGTGGATGAATCCCTCATTACGGGAGAAAGTCTTCCGCGTGATAAATCAAAGGGAGACAAGGTTGTCGGTGGATCCCTCAACACAATAGGCAAGCTTGTTATCCAAACCACAGCCATAGACACGGAGGGTGTGCTTGCTCAAATTATAAGACTTGTCGAGAATGCACAGGCCGTGAAAGCTCCCGTTGAAAAACTGGTGGACCGAGTCAGTGCGGTATTTGTTCCCGTCGTCATATTGATAGCTCTTGTTACAATTATTTCGTGGGGACTTTTCTCTCATAACTGGGAAATGGCCATCATTAATGGGGTTTCTGTATTGGTTATAGCCTGTCCTTGTGCTTTGGGCTTGGCGACACCCGCTTCGATTATGGTGGGGACAGGTCGTGCGGCTAAGGTTGGGATTCTCATTAAGGATGCCGAAACTCTCGAGAGGGCTCAGTCGATTCAAGTTGTCGCTTTCGATAAGACAGGAACCTTGACGGAAGGGAAGCCTCAAATTTTAAATTTTCAAACATTGAAAGGACAAGAAAAACAAATTCTCAGTTGGATGGCCAGTTTACAGGCAGAAAGCGAACATCCTCTGGCTCGTGTTGTTGTCAAGAAAGCTCAAGATGAAAACCTCTCTCTTCAAACTGTTGATGAGTTTAAAGTGATTCCAGGAAAAGGCTTACAAGGTCGAGTCTCGGGACATTTAATTGGAATTGGATCTTTGAAGTGGGTACAAGAAAAGGGCTCTTTAGAAAATGATTTTTTAAAGAAAGCTGAAGAGTCAGCCTCTCAAGGTGAAACTGTTTCTTTTGTTATAGATGAAGATGAAAAAAAGGTTCTGGGATTTGTTTCTTATGGAGATATGCCAAAAGCGAACTCTCAAGCGGCAATTGAAAAGTTACAGGCTATGAAAATAAAAACTGTTTTGCTAACAGGTGATAATGCCAAGAGTGCAAAAAAAATTGCAAGCTTTTTACATTTAGATGACTATAAAGCCGAGATCTTGCCACAGCAAAAGGCTCAAGTGATAAAAGAACTTCAAAAAAATCAAACAAGTGTGGCCATGGTGGGAGATGGAATTAATGATGCTCCTGCTTTAGCTGTGGCTGATTTGGGAATGGCCATGTCAACGGGAACAGATGTGGCTATGCAAACAGCGGGAATGACTTTGATGCGGGGGGATCCTCTTTTGGT
>DAHVKR010000183.1 GCA_027320785.1 Bdellovibrionales bacterium | reverse complement strand
CTGCAACCCTGGACCCAGATTCCTCTTTGCGCGAGTTTTTTCCATGTCTGTAAACCTGCAGCCCAAAAAAGTGAGGACTCAATCTTCTCCGTATAGGCTTCAGCCTTGGAAATATAAACAGCCTCACAACTTTGAGCTGTGACTTCCAACTCTTTTCGCAGAGCTTGAAATTCTAAACGCTCCGGAGTCCACTGAGGATTTCTTTTCTTAAGAGGTATGAACTTTCGAGACAAGAGAACTTCCCCTGAGGGTGTTTGCCCCTTCACAATTTCAATTTGACCGTAGGAACGTCTAAGCACACTCATTCCCAGTGCCAGGTGACATCCCCCACCAAATTCTTTTAGAATTTCACGCTCCCGTGCTGCGCAAAAAAAAGAATCTTCACAATTGAGTTTTTTCAATAATTCTAGCGCCGTGCTATTCGAGCTCTTCACCTCCAACGCCAAAGCCCCTTGGGCTGCTGCATTGGGGTTTTCACTCAGAGGTATTACCATCCACTCCAGTTGACTCAGGGCTTGCCTCAGTTCTTCTTGAACCTCTGGAAATCGCGAATTTGTTAGCAAGCGATCCAAAGCCGCCTTGGCGACAATGAGGCCTTCCACATCATCTGATAACAATTTTTTCACTCGAGTTGGAACATTCCCTCTCACATCTTGAAACTCAACTGTCTCGACCTGCCAAGGTAAAATATCACGGAGTAAACTTTTAAGATTGTAGGAGCGCCTCGGCGAAGACGAATAAATCCTCACCTGGGGATTTCCTCTCGATTTTTTTTTAAATAATAAAAGATCACGCTGATCCGCGCGCGGAAGTGTGGCGGCTATTTGAGTTTCGCCTCCCGATTGAGCTGGCAAATCCTTCCAAGAATGGACCACCAAATCTGTTTTTCCACTGAGTAAATCTTGTAGAAAATCTTCTGTAAAGACTCCTTTTTCAGGCATTTTCCAAAGAGGATCTGTCAGGTTTTTGTCTCCTAAAGATTCTCGAAAATGAAATTCAACTTTATAGTCCGAGTGAACTTTCTCGAGAGCCTCACCCACTTGATAAGCCTGTGCCTGAGCGAGAGCACTTTGACGAGATGACAAATGAATTTTATTTTTAGACGTCGAAGTTCCTGATGACTTCATAGATCATCCCATCCAAAGGGTCTGACCTGCATTTTTGATTCTTGTATCTCTTTCCACTGCTGAATCAAATAGCGAGCTTCTTGAGCTTTCATTTGGATTTCATTTTGATGAACATCATATTCAGATGAAAAATCATGTAATCGAAGATGGACTTGAGGTTTTACAAAGGGTTTGAAGCTGGCAGAATCTGCTCGAAAATCAAAAATCTTATGTTGCGCAGAAAATCCTCGCTCTTTTAACCAGTGATTAAGTTCATCATGGGAAATCGGAGCTGCGACCACAATAACTTTTCCCGTCAGCTTTTTTTCACTTAAACCTAAAATACTGGCGTCTTGAAATTGCTGAGCCACCTTTTCCACATCCCGGCACCAAATACGATAGGATGTTTTATTCTGAACCCAAGGAAGAATTTCGCCCACCAGATGTCCAGCACCTATAAAATCCACGGCTTCATTTTCCACGAGACTTTTCCTTAGAAGAGAACCATAGCTTTGAGACCCATGTCCACAAAGAGCCTTTTCTCTGACTGTTTTCGTTAAAGCATAGAGTGTTTCAACTCGGCCTTTAAACTTTCTTTTAAAGTGATTTTCGGCAGAAACATTTTTCCACCAATTTTTAAACTGTCCAAAAACCTCTGTTTCACCAACAAGTGGTGATTTCAGTCCACACAAAACTTCTGCTAAAAAGCATTCGGCCTCAAGTCCAATATAAATTTCCTCTTTATCTGAAGTGATCTTATAGTTTTGATGTTTATCTAAAAAAATAAGCTGACGAAGACAGGTCTTCCAGACCAAACCTTCCCCCGGTAATGGCTGATGATCCTGATCAGAACTTTCTTTTGAAAAAGCTCGGTGAATTATTTTGAATTCTGACATATGATCAAGGTAACAGCTAGTCTGTGTGAGAGTGTCATGACTTTGTCATGACAGACTCTTTCTCTGGACCTCCCCTAGGAAAGGACCCCATGACCTCGACTCAAAAAAAAACATTATCCCTACAACGTCGCCCCCGTCGTAATCGTAAAAATGCCTCTATTCGAGACCTCGTTGCGGAAACTCATCTTAGTGTTGAACATTTAATCTATCCTGTTTTTATTTGTGAGGGGCAAAATGTCGCAATCCCCATTAAAACTCTTCCAGGACAAGAGCGTCTCAGTGTGGATCAACTCTGCCTCAAACTTCAAGAGTGGAAAGATCTCGGGCTCAAGCATCTAGCTCTTTTTCCTCAAATTGAGGAAAAGCTCAAAGACCCTTACGGAAAGGAGGCCCTAAATGATCAAGGGCTTCTTCCTCGTGCCCTTAAAACATTGAAAGATCGATATCCTGATATCAATTTGATCACAGATGTAGCCTTGGATCCCTACTCTTCAGATGGTCATGATGGCGTTGTGAAAAATGGAAAAATCCTGAATGATGTTTCTGTCGAAATACTCGCACAAATGGCTTTGAAGCAAGCTTCGTGGGGGGCTGACTGGGTCGCCCCTTCTGATATGATGGATGGCAGAGTTCGGGCTATTCGACAAACTCTCGATGCGAATGGCTTCACAGACACTTCTATTCTGGCCTATACAGCTAAATATGCTTCAAGTTTTTATGGACCCTTTCGCGAAGCCTTGAATTCAGCCCCTAAAGCTGGGGACAAAAAAACCTATCAAATGGATCCGCGAAACTCGCGCGAAGCTCTTCTTGAACTGCGGCTTGATTTCCAAGAGGGCGCCGATATGGTGATGGTCAAGCCAGGCCTTCCCTATCTGGATATTATTTCGCAAATCAAAAAAGTCTCCCCGATTCCTGTCGCCGCATACAATGTAAGTGGTGAATACGCTATGATTAAGTTCGCAGCAGCAGCTGGGGCTTTGGACGAAAACCAAGCTATCCTCGAAACTCTGACAGCTTTCCGCAGAGCTGGAAGTGATGCTATTTTAACTTACTTTGCTCCGCAGGCTGCAAAACTTTTAAGAAAGTGATTTCTACAGAATATCTGGATCGAAATTTAGCTGGGATTTTTTTGAGACCAATTCGTAAAGAGATCAATGGCAAGATTTTGCACAGCTGATTTCAAATGCAGAGCATATTTAGGATGAGGACGAAATTGAACCCCCACCTTAATACGATTCTCATTTTTTATTTTCATTAGCTCACGATAACAGACACGTCCGATCTGTATAAAGGATGGATGATCTCCCAATTTAATATCCACCATGAGAATATCTCCCACTTGAATATCCATGTTCCTATAGGAAAGATTCAAACTGCAGCCGCTCAAACTAATATCGACAAGCTCACACTCTTCATTCCATACCTTTTCATTGATATTCATCAGAAGAACTCTGTTTCGATAATGAGACGGTATTTTTAATCTTTGATACTGTCGTCTTTGAAGACGGTAAAGAGGTTGATGAAAGAGGAAATATAGTTTCCAGTCGTCAAAGGCGACTTCAACTTTTGAAAAATATCTTTCGTTATGACAATCGAATTGGACTGTTAAAATACCCAATCCCAGCTTGATATCAGGTGGAGGCTCAACTTCAAGACGTAGAGGGGGCGCCCACTTCACAGTTTGAGTGGTAAATTCAGTTTTAGCAGAGAGTCGAGCCGTGATTTCAGATTGTGATTCAACAAGTAGAGAAAGAATTCGAGATTTATCTTGAGGGCTTAAAATTTCCTGAAAGAGTTTCATTCTTAAAATAAAAAGCGACGCTCCACTTTCCCTTTCGATACCTCTGAATTTCAGAGTTTCGACAAAAAAAGTGGAGCGTCACTTGTTAATAATTTAGTTCAAAGAATCCAAAGTTTGTGGACGAGCTTTAACTGCCATTTGAACAGCTTTTTCTGCGTT
>DAHVKR010000182.1 GCA_027320785.1 Bdellovibrionales bacterium | reverse complement strand
GCCAAGGGTTTACCCGTTTTTTTACAGTAGTAAATAGGAATGGGGATTCCCCAAACTCTTTGTCGACTGAGACACCAATCGGGACGTCCTTCCATCATGGCAATAAAACGAGCTCGTCCCCACTCAGGGTAGAAGCCCACTTTTTCAAGGCTCTTGAGAGTTGCTTGGCGGAGATTATTTTTTTCTAAGTCCAAACCTAAAAACCACTGAGGCGTTGTGCGGAAGATAACAGGTGTCTTGCTTCTCCAGCAATGGGGATAGGAGTGTTCGATTTCTTTTACAGAAAGCAGAGCTCCCAGGCTTTGAAGTTTTTCAATGATCAAGGGATTAGCTTTAAAAATATTTTGTCCAGCCCACTCGGGGACCTCATCCGTGAAAGTGCCATTTTCAGCAACAGGGCAAAGAACGGGAAGATTATACTTTTGACCCACTTTGAAGTCGTCAGCACCATGTCCTGGCGCTGTATGAACAGCACCTGTGCCCGCATCTTGAGTCACATGGTCGCCAAGAACGATAATGGAATCACGATCCAGCCAAGGATGTCGGGCTTTACCCAGCTCGAGTTCTTTTCCCTTCACAGTGGATTTCAGTGTCAGCTGAATTTGTGTGTCTTTCTCGACGAACTCCTTCAAGTTTTTCGCGATTACAAGATTTTCATTTCCATGTTCAAACACACCATAATCAAAATCAGGGTGTAAACTGATGCCGACATTGGCAGGAAGTGTCCAAGGAGTTGTTGTCCAAATCACAAGATAGGTTGGTTTTTGCGGCTGACCCAATTTCTTAAGTGTGTCAGCATCTTCAATTTTAAATTTAACGTAGATCGCGGGGCTTTTATGATTGTGATACTCAATCTCAGCATCTGCGAGAGCAGTCTTCAGAGTCCAATTCCAGTAAACGGGCTTGACGCCTTGATAGATCAAACCTTTTTCATACATACGAGCAAACTCACGAACACACTCAGCTTCGTAGTCAGGGGACATCGTCAGATAAGGATGATCCCAATCCGCAACGATACCAAGTCGTCTAAATTGCTCTTTTTGATTTTCAACCCACTTTGAAGCTTCGGCTCGACAAAGTTGAAGAATTTCATGATCAGTGGCGGTTTTCTTTTTAGCCTGCAAATCTTTGAGAACTTTGTGTTCGATAGGAAGGCCATGGCAATCCCATCCTGGAATAAAGGGAGACTGAAAGCCTTGGATACTTTTGTACTTGATCACAAAATCTTTCAGGCATTTGTTTAAAGTATGTCCCATATGGATGGAGCCATTGGCGTAGGGAGGACCATCGGGAAGTGAAAATTTGGGCTTCCCCTTAGAGTGCTCTCTCAATTTCTGATAAATATTGTGATCCTGCCAACCTTGAATAATTTGTGGTTCTTTGGTGTTCAAATTCCCCTTCATGGGGAATTCAGTTTGAGGAAGGCGAACTGTGGATTTGTAGTCAGGTTTTTGAGTTGTCATTCCTCTTATTTATAGAGGGATCGGACTTTTTGGTAGCCAATTTTAACAAGCATTCGTAGAGCCTCTGTATCAGAGGATAAATTCAGCTCACTTTTGACTTCTCGAATCATATTTTGAGTCATTTCATCATAGTGAACGGAGCCATGTCCCTTTGTGGAAGAGGGATTCGAAGCGACAACTTTTGAAGGTGCCTGCTGTTGATGATGAGAAGAGGGGGATCCGACGGCAGCCTGTGTGGGGGGCGTCTGAGCGGGCCTATCTAAATCTCCCATCATGCCTGCTAAGTTCTTAAGCTCTGATTTAAAGCTTTGAAGGCTGGGGCGATCTGTGGATTCGGGGATCTCAGCGGTGGGATTAGAGGGTGGAGCGGAGGGCTGTTGAGAATATCTTTGTAGAGTCTCTTGCCTTAAGGGCTCCTGCCCCAGTCTAGAAGATTTTAAATAGAGGCTGACAAGTTGATCTGGAGTTGTAGCAAGCTCTTTAACTTGGTCAGATTGAGACTGAAGCCAGTTATAGGCTTTCAGCAAGGTCTCTTTCGTATAAGCTTGTGGTGGTAAAAAATCCAGTGTCATGGGTCACTGAAGCTAAAGGTAAGGACTCAGGCTGTCAACGAGAGTCCTTGTTGGTTACATTTTTTTACTGGAAGTCTTTAGCCACAATTCCGTATTTCTCAATTTTTCGTAAAAGAGTTTTCTTAGGAATATTCGCATGCAAAGCTGTTTGATTTATACGACCTCTGAAAGCTTTTAAGGCTTTTATAATAAACTCTTTTTCGAAAGCTTCCTTCTGCGCGTTGAAATCAAAATTTTCATTGACATCAGTTGAGGCCAAATCCTCAACATCCATATCTTCAATTGTGAGCAAATCATCGGATTCAGAGGTTTCAATATCAGATTCCTCTGTCTGAGAAGAGTGTGCTGCTTTGAAAGGCAATAATGATTCTGGATTGAGCAAATCAACCCCAACAGTTTCAAGCAGAGACTCTGGAAGAGAGATGGGTGTGATCACTTGAGAAACCTCAAGAACAAAAGCATGCTCAATAACATTTTCGAGTTCACGAATATTTCCCGGCCAACTGTATTTTTTAAGAATACTGAGGGCATCGGGGCTGATGCCACGAATAGCCTTCTTATGAATTTCATTAAACTTGCGAATGAAATTTTGAACCATGCGGTCAATATCATCCATTCTCTCCGCCAAAGCGGGAAGAATGACGGGAACAACATTGAGACGATAAAATAAATCTTCGCGGAAAGTTCCCTTGGTAATCATTTCTTCAAGAGGGCGATTTGTAGCCGCAATAATACGAACATTTGTAGGGAACTCACGGTTTGAGCCTACTGGCGTAAACATTTTTTCTTGTAAAACACGTAAGATCTTAACTTGCATGAGGGCGGGCATATCACCCACCTCATCTAAAAAGAGAGTTCCGCCTTCTGCGTATTGAAATTTACCTACTTTTCTTTGGTCAGCTCCAGTAAAGGAACCTTTTTCGTGACCGAATAACTCAGACTCGAAAAGGTTTTCAGGAATAGCCGAGCAGTTGATGGCAACAAATTTTCCATCCTTGCGAGAAGAGTTGAAATGGATAGCGCGAGCGACGAGTTCTTTACCCGTGCCTGAAGCTCCTCGAATTAAAACGGGAGTTTCTACTTTCGCAAGTTTGTAGATAATATTGAAGACCTTTTGCATCTGAGAGTTAGATCCGATGATTTTTCGACCTTCCTCATGAAGAATAGGGGAACTGGCAGCAATAGATGAAATCAGACGATGAGCTGCAACAGCTTTTTCTAATAGTGCTAATAGATCATCTGCTGAGACTGGCTTAGAGAGATAATCGTAGGCTCCATCTTTAACGGCCTGAACAGCATCTTGAACAGTGGCATTTGCCGTCAGCATAATTACGATCAAGCCAGGATTTTTCTCTTTTAATTTTTTAAGGGTTTCCAGGCCATTTAGTCTTGGCATATCCACATCAAGAATCACAATGTCATACTTTGGATTTGAGGCTTCATATTTTTCGAGAGCATTGATACCATCAAAGGCTTCGTCCACTTCAAATTTTTGTGACGAAACCAATGCCGATTTAACGGATAATCGAAGACCTTGATCGTCGTCGACAACGAGAACTTTCAACATAAAACTCCCCCCGGAGGTTTAGATTGTGGTCCGACCCATGGCAGCAAGTATTTGTAAGAACTGAGTTCTCACAGAACTTTTGAAGCCTTTAGCCTGTAGGAAGTTTTATCGTAAATGTGGTTCCTTGGCCATATGTAGATTCTACAAACAGTTCTCCTTGGTGGAGATCTGTAAAATATTTGGCCAAATAAAGACCGAGACCAGAGCCCTTAATGGGTGAGCTTTTGGCATTCTTACTTCGAAAAAACTTAGAGAAAACATAGGGTAACTCATCTTATGTATAGATTGTTTCGCATTCTACAGCTCATCCGATAATAATATAGCATGATTGGATATTCCATACGATTCTAAAAATATATTTTTAT
>DAHVKR010000181.1 GCA_027320785.1 Bdellovibrionales bacterium | reverse complement strand
ACATTCTCGAGTATTGTCGTACCCTCTGCCAGAGTGGCGGCCATCATCATATTTTCTGTTCCACCCACCGTGACTTTTTCGAATAAAAAAGTCGTACCCTTTAGTTTTTTTGCATGGGCATGAACATAGCCTTCCTTTAACTCAATTTCAGCGCCTAAAGCTTTCATCGCTTCTAGGTGCAGGTCAATTGGACGAGTTCCAATAGCACAACCACCAGGTAAAGAGACAATGGCCTCTCCATTTTTAGCGAGCATGGGGCCCAAACAAAGAATTGATGCTCTCATTTTGCGAACTAAGTCGTAATCGGCTTTGTGTGACTTTAAATTTTTTGAATTAATAATGAGCGTATTATTTGAGAACTCGCTGGAGCTACCGAGGCTTTCCAATAAATTTCGCGCAGATTTCACATCTGCCAGGTCTGGAACATTGTGAAAGACATGCTTTCCTTCTGCTAAAAGAGAGGCAAACATAAGCTTGAGCGCTGAGTTTTTAGCGCCGCTCACACGAACAGACCCATTCAATTGAGATCCACTCTTAATGATCATTTTATCCATTACGACTTCCTTGTATAATTCGATCGTGTCCTGATAGGTCTTTGAGGATCTTTACATCATCAAAAATCTTCAGACTTTCAAAATGTTTTAACATTTCTGCGCCCTGTTTGTAACCCATCTCCATGAGCATAAGACCCGGTTTTAAAAGCTTTGATCCATAAGCTTGAGACCAAGACTTCAATAATTGATTTCCGCCCTCTGTAAAAAGCGCCGCTGAAGGCTCATATTTTTTTACGTCTTCTTCGACTTCAGGGTCTTGTGGGTCAATATAAGGCGGGTTTGACAAAATCAGATCGAACTTTCCTTCAATCTGAACGCAAACTTCAAACGCATCTCCTCGGGTAAATAGACAACGCTCTATCACCCCAAGGCTCTGTGCATTTTCCTTCGCCACAGCCAAAGCTTTTTCTGAAATGTCGACAAGATGAACGCGCGCTTGAGGAAGCTCCACCGCCATTGTTAAACCCACGCAGCCTGAACCGCTTCCGAGATCGAGAATTTTAATTTCTTCTTTTCCCGCACAGTTCTTTCGAGCCCAATCAATGGCCGTTTCGACCAAGGTTTCCGTTTCAGGGCGAGGGATTAAAACATCCGGGGTCACTTTAAAATCTAATTTATAAAAACCTTTTGTTCCCGTTATATAGGCAAGGGGCTCTCCTTGAGAACGTCGACGAACATATTCCCGAAGCTTTGCAACTTCTGGCTCACGTAAAGGCTGTTCGTATTTCATGTAAAGCTGAACTCGGTTTATCCCAAGCCCACCCGCAATGAGCCACTCGGCTTCGAGACGAGCCTGATCCATTTTTTTATCTTTAAAAAATTGGATCGTACGGTCGAGAACTTCTTTTACCGTCATACTTGTGCACTTTGTTGTTTAAGAGCTTCCGCTTGAAAGTGTGCGATGAGGGGATCTATTAAATTCTCAAAAGCTCCGCCCATCACAGCATCAATTTGATGAAGTGTGAGGCCAATTCGATGATCCGTTATGCGCGACTGAGGAAAGTTATACGTTCGGATTCTTTCAGATCGATCGCCCGTTCCAATTTGCTCAAGCCGTACATCAGAAGCTTCTTTACGAATTTTATCATCTTCAATTTGTTTTAGTTTTGCATATAAAATTTGAAAAGCTCTTTCGCGGTTGGAGCCTTGGGATTTGCCCTCTTGGCAGCGGACCTCAAGCCCTGATGGGATATGAACCACGCGAACGGCCGATTCTGTTCTATTTACTGACTGTCCGCCCGCACCACTGGCACGCATTGTTTCAATACGGACATCGCTCATATTAATTTTTACTTCCTGCTCTTCAACCTCAGGAATTACGGCCACAGTAACCGTTGAAGTATGGACTCGCCCGGCGGCCTCTGTTTTTGGGACACGCTGAACACGATGGACACCCGATTCAAACTTCAGCTTCGAAAAAACACTTTCACCTGTAATCGAGGCAATAATTTCTTTCGCGCCCCCCACGTTTCCCTCTGAAAACGAGAGCATCTCAACCTTCCACCCCTGCTTTTGAGCGTAGTATGAGTAGCCGCGGAAAAGCTCTTCTGCAAATAAAGAGGCCTCATCACCGCCCGCGCCCGCACGAATTTCGAGGATGATATTCTTGTCGTCATTAGGGTCTTTGGGAATCAGTAAGATCTTGAGTTCTTTTTCAATATCGGGAAGCAGCCCTTCAATTTCTCGATTCTCTTCTTTGAGAAGCTCTTTCATCTCGGGATCGGTCTCTGTTCCCAAAAGTTTCTTGTTTGACTCGAGAGTTGAGTTTTTTTTTCGAAAATCTCGGTAAACGCTGACAACTTTTTCAAGACCCGAGAGCTCTTTCATTAAAGTTCGATACTGCTTTTGGTCTGAGGCAATATCCGGCCTTTGCAGCATCATCTGCACTTGTTCATATCGATTTTCAACTTCATCTAATTTTGAAAACATTCTTTTGTCCGCAATCAACTCGTGAAAATGAAAAATGCGGCCATCTGCCGCATCTTCCATGTTAATTCATGTTTTCCGAGTCGCAATTTATTTTTTGCTGTATTTTTTCTTGAAGCGGTCGATACGACCTTCCATATCCATAATACGCTGCTTGCCCGTAAAGAATGGGTGTGAAGCAGACGAAATCTCGACCTTCACAACGGGGTATGTTTGACCATCTTCCCATTGAGCTGTTTCTTTTGAATCCAAAGTTGATTCTCCCAAGAAGGAATAATCACAGGAGATATCTTTAAAAATCACTTTGTTCGTTTTAGGATGAATTTTTTCTTTCATAGCCGGTTCCTTATGTAGCTTGATAACAAGGGGGATTGTATATCAATTCCGACAAGCCCTGTCGAGAACAATCTGCCTTTAATATTTTATAATAATTTCAATATATTACCCGGTTTTACGGGAAGGCGAGCCTTTAGCTCCCGCTTCCGCCCCCCATGGCTTTCAAAAATTCCGCATTGGTTTTGGTTTGGCTCACTTTACCCATTAAGAACTCCATCGCATCCACGACGTTCATTGGGGACAGAACTTTTCTCAAAATCCAAAGACGATTGAGGTCATTTTTCTCGACAAGAAGATCCTCTTTACGAGTTCCTGACTTATTGATGTCCATACAAGGGAAAATGCGCTTTTCCATCAATTTGCGATCCAAGTTGATTTCACAGTTACCGGTTCCCTTAAACTCCTCGAAGATTACCTCATCCATGCGAGATCCTGTATCAATCAAGGCGGTTGCGATAATAGTCAAAGATCCGCCCTCTTCAATATTTCGAGCGGCACCGAAAAATCTTTTCGGTTTAGGTAATGCATTAGCATCCACACCACCCGTTAAAACTTTTCCTGATGAGGGTTGAACCGTATTATATGCGCGAGCTAAGCGCGTAATGGAGTCGAGCAAGATCACAACGTCGTGCTTATGCTCGACCAAGCGTTTTGCTTTTTCAATAACCATTTCAGCAACTTGAACGTGGCGGCTTGGCTGTTCATCGAAGGTTGATGAAACCACTTCGCCCTTTACGTTTCTTTGCATATCCGTCACCTCTTCCGGACGCTCATCAATCAAAAGAACAATGAGTTTCACCTCGGGGTGATTAGATGTAATCGCATTTGCAATATTTTGAAGTAAAACAGTCTTACCTGTACGCGGAGGCGCCACAATCAGCGCTCTCTGGCCTTTTCCGATTGGAGTCATGAGATCCACAATTCTTGTCGTGTACTCTCCGGGGTTGTGCTCCAACTTCAAGCGCTCATTTGGATAAAGCGGCGTTAAGTTATCAAAAAGGATTTTATCTTTACCCTTCTCTGTGGACTCAAAATTAAGCGAATCCACTTTTAAAAGTGCAAAGTATCTCTCGCCCTCTTTCGGAGGACGTACGGTCCCGGCAACAGTATCTCCCGTTCTCAAGCCAAATCGGCGAATTTGAGAAGGTGACAC
>DAHVKR010000180.1 GCA_027320785.1 Bdellovibrionales bacterium | reverse complement strand
GAACCCATTGAAGTACAATGAAATGAGATCCAGATACGACAAATAGATGAATCAATCCTGTGATTTGAAGCCAAGATTTCCACGGTGACTGAGAGGGAAGAGCTTGTGCGCAAACGAGAGCCTGCCAAAGAGCTCCATCTGCCTTTTGAATAGGCATCGAGTGTGTACAGAGGTGTTGCAAAAAAACTAGCTTCGTTTGAAAGTGCGTAAATACAGAAAATGGCGAAAACAGCACAAGGATGAGGCACGTCACGCATAAAACCCACATGCATCAAGCCTTTAGCAGCTTTCGGACCTAGGTCTGAGAAGAGTAAAAGAGCTTGAGCTCTTCCATAGTCCAAAATACGGATTCTCAAAAGATTTAAGAGTCATGTAAGAATATTAAATAAAATCCTGTGATTTTTTATAAAAATATATAAAAATCAAATAGTTAAGTGTTGCATAGGATTTGAACAATTGGCTCAAAGCCTTGATTTTGAAACAGTCTAAGGTCGAGAAAAGCTGTTTTTAAACATTTGATGTGGATATCTCGTACTTGTGAGCTTCTTTTGAAGCGTGTCATAATCAAAGGGCACTCCAAGATGGAGTGCCCTGGAAAGGACTTCATTATGAAATGGATTTTCAGTTTGTTGTTTCTACTTGTTGGTAGCTTTTCATTTTCAGCACCTCGAAGTTTTACACAATCAACATCTACAAAAGAGTTAGATCTCAAGGCTGAGCTAACTGGTCGAGATATCACGAAGATGAACGATGATCAGCTTTATTCAGAGGTTCTTTATCAATATCAAAGAGGAGATACCTCAGCGATGAAGAGAGCAACTCATGTGATGTTGAAAAAATTTAAAAAAAGTCCACATGCTGATAATGCTCTTTATATTTTGGGATATAGTGCTGTCGAAAAAGGGCGATACGCAGAAGGCTTGCAGTACTTTCAGCAGTTGCTGAGAGATTATCCAACAAGCAACAAGGCTGTTTCAGCGGAGTTTGCGAAGGGCGTCGCCTATCGCAATATGAAACTGAGCCGCTTAGCTCAAAAAACCTTCTACCATGTTCAAAAAAAATACCCTGGAAGTCCTGAATCTTTTCGCGCAGAGAATGAGCTCAAGCTTCTTGTGAGATAGTGTGATGCGAATAGGGCTGTTGATCTTTTTACTTTTACCATTGGGGCTGAAGGCTCAGCAAAATGATTCTCCTGATTATAAATTAGAGGATCATTTTCATGAGATCTATGAGAAGTATAATTCAACACCCACCTCTAATACTGTTTGGAGTCAGGTGTATGGGTATACTCAGCCTCGTGAGTATACGATCGTCAAGACGGATACGCTTTGGGATATATCGGGTGTCCTTTTTGCGGACCCTGTATTTTGGCCTAAAATTTGGTCTTTCAATACCGATGAGATCTCGAATCCTCATGAAATAGAACCGGGATGGAAGATTCGTTTTTTTCCTGGGACTATGGATAACCCACCTGCTCTTCGAGTCGTGGAGTATGAGGGGCTCGCCTTACCGGCGGGCAAACCCTACATCCCCGTTGCAGATATTCCACCCAGTATTCCCAATTATGTGCCTGAAATTCCGAGTTTTGAAATTCCTAAAATTGTTCAACCGGATAGAACGGCGATTGCGAAAATTCCTTTGATGCCTTTACCAGGAGAAATATTAAGGGATAAACCTGATTATCAAGGCAAAATCGTCGAATTAGAAGAAGGGTATAAGCTTGCCGATGAAGGGTTGGACGTTTATGTAGAACTCAATCCGGGAGTGAATCCAGGGCCCTACACAGTAATTCAAAAAATTCAGAAAAAAGATGGTGGGTATTTAGTTCGTTATCGTGGGGAGATTCAGGTGCTGGATCGAATTAATGATGGTGACAATATTTATCGAGCCAAGATCACAAGTTTATTAAATACGGTACAATTGGGTGATTATCTGATTTCGGGATCTATTCCTCAGGTGAATATTGCGCCAGCCCCCATTGCCCCTTCGGGGCCTATGCTGTCTATCTTGGGCGGAATGCATTCTTCGCAAGATCCGTTGTTGGCTCCGTACTCCTTTGTGTTTTTAGATGGGGGTACGCAGGAGGGGCTTAATGTTGGAGAAGTTTTGAATATTTATCGACAGCCTCGTTCTCGTATCGGTAAGACGGTTCAGAAAAAATCTTATAGCGTTATTGGAACTTTGAAAATTGTACGAGTTCAAGACTCAGTTGCGACAGCTTATATCTTATCTTCTAAAACAGAGGTTCGTGCAGGAGATTTGGCCGGTGTTCAAAACTCAGATTTCGGATTTGCACTCAACTCGCCATCAGATACTCTGAATTTCCAATAGAAAATTGATTTGCAGACCTCTTTCTATTTAGAAAGAGGTTTTTCATGAAAAAAAGAATCGAGCTCTGGGCCTTCATTCAGGCCTTTCAGTTGTCGCCCTATAAATATCTTTATATGAATTTGATGTTAGAGGCTTTACAGATTGTAAAAGAAAAAAAAGTCCTCAATCTCAAAAGCTATATAGAGAGTCGACTACCAGGTGCGGAATATTGGCTTCAAAAAATAGAAGAGATGTCTCAAGAAATTGAAAGAGAGGAGACTTGTTTTCTACGATCTTCAGTTCAGTTTGTTTTTTATGGTGAGGATTCTTATCCGAAAACATTAAGCCAAATTTCAGATCCTCCTTTGGCCTTAAGTTACGAGGGAGACCTTTCACTTCTGACGTCACCTGCTGTGAGTATTGTGGGAGCACGGGAGCCCCATGATTTTTCGAAGGAATGGATGCAGGCGGAGCTTTATACTTTTTTAAAAATAAGTCGAGCAGGAGTTATTAGTGGGGGAGCAAGAGGGGTTGATCAGAAAGCCCATGGAATGGCCTTGTTACTGGATATTCCAACTGTTGTCATACTCCCGACAGGTTTGAATCAAAAATATCCAGCTCTTTGGAATCAAAGCTCCTGGAGCGAAAAGCCTCTGATCTTTGTGAGTGAGATGAGACTTAATGAATCCTTAGCTAAAAAGAATTTTTCAGCACGGAATCGGTTGATTGCAGCTTGGGGGATTGGAACTTTGATTGTGGAGGCACATAAAAAGAGCGGTACCTTGATCACAGCTCATCATGCCTTGATTGAGGGTCGTCCGCTTTGGGTTGTTCCAGGCCATCCTCAAATGAGTTCTTTTGCGGGATCTTTGGAATTAGCATTTGATCAGGCTCAGATCGTGAGAAATGCTTCTGACTTATGCATGCTGTACAATGGCGAAATTTCATTTCAGACAAGGTTGCCACTTGGGGTAGTTCAGTAAAATTAATAACACCTCTAGATCTAGTGGGGATTCCTATCTTATTAGATTAACAATAAAAAAATGAAAAAGTATGAAAAAAAGCATTGTGATTTGTGATCAGTCCAGCTTATGATTTTATTTAAGGGAGGGGCGATGTGGTCAAGGATGACCTCTGTGGTAAGGATGCTACGGCATCGCTCTGTTTTTTCCTTCATTCAAGTATAATTCAAAATTAATCCCAAATTCTTTTCAGAGATACTAAGGCAAAGGCACCGAATCCGGCATTGGGAATCCAAAGAGCTATGGCGGGGGCGAGTTGTCCACTTCGCGCCAGTCCTTCACAACCGACATAAATAACCCAGTAGCCGATAATGACGGAAAGACAGGTCATAAAACCTGACGAGCGAGCGGCCCTTCGATTGGGTTGAATGCCATAGGCGACACCAATAAGAGAAAAAATCACGCACATGAGGGCAATAGCCATACGCTTGTTCCACTCAATTTTGAGTTGGATCATTTCTTTTTGCGGAGGATTACTGTTCATCATTTCTTCAATATCATTCCAGGTCCAGGATTGGGCTGACTTCTCCCTCTCTTGAATATCAAGTGGGTCACTCAGATGAACATCAAAGGTTTCAAAATTTATTTTAGTATGAGTTTCGGCTTTTCGATGAATAGAGCCATTCTCTAAACGTAGAAGAGCTTTGTGCCCTGGGAGCTCC
>DAHVKR010000017.1 GCA_027320785.1 Bdellovibrionales bacterium | reverse complement strand
GAGCTCGAGTTCGTGAGGCCTTTATTGCCGAAAAAGGATTTCAGCTTTTAAATGTGGACTACTCTCAGATTGAGCTCAGAATACTAGCTCATATTTCGGATGATCCGGGTTTGATTCGAGCTTTTCAAAATGATTTGGATATTCATACAGCAACGGCGAGTGAGGTTTTTGGTGTTGAGCTTAAAGAGGTGACGGCTGATCAACGTCGAAAGGCCAAGGCTGTTAACTTTGGAATTGCCTACGGGCAAGGGGCTTTCGGGTTAGCCGAAACTTTGGGAATCTCGCGGGCTGAAGCGAAGGAAATTATCAATCGATACTTCGAGCGGTTTAAAGGAATACAGCAGTATATTGAAGAAACCATTAAGTCGGCCTATGACAAAGGCTATGTGGAAACACTCTTTGGTCGTCGCCGTTATTTGGATGAGCTTAAAAGCAAAAACGTCATGTTAAAAAAATTTGGTGAAAGAGCGGCGATCAACGCGCCCATTCAGGGAACAGCGGCGGACTTGGTAAAAAAAGCTATGATTGAAATCGATCAAAAGTGTCCAGTTCCGCTTCTTTTGCAAGTACATGACGAGCTTGTTTTCGAAGCAAAACCAGAGGTTCTTGAGGAGTGGACTCCTCAAATTGTTTCTATTATGGAAAATGCGGTGAAGCTGAAAGTACCTCTTAAGGTGAATACAAAGTAATTAATCTGTTTCCCAGCCAACGACTTTACCGCCTTCAAAGTAAACAATGCGGACTTCTTTTTTGAAGCCTTCTTGAGTGGGTACGGACCTTTCGTATCGCCATTTCTCGTTTTTAAAAAGAGGATTGCCAGAGGTTTGACGAGAGATGGGATCTCCCCAGGCCTTCAAGACATACTCCATGGGCATTCCGATGGCGATATCCTGGCTTTGCATAAGACTCTTCATCTCATCATTTGGGCTCCGAGCCCGGTTCCATATTTTTTTATCATTAGCCCATTCGATTTTTTCACGCATTGAGCCTAGGGATAAATATTCCAGTTTCTCATCCTCATTGCGAAACCAGGGGAGAAGTTTTGAGTAGTGTTCTTTCTCGCGTCGGGTCTTGAGGCCCCGTTCATAGTTTTGGATTTGAACATGAGTCCATTGCTCGTCTGTAGTTTGTTGAGGGCGTCCAGTCTTGTCAGCATACTCTTTTTGCTCACGGGCCTCGATTCGTCTGGAAACAAAAGTACAGCCAGGCCCGATTATAAAGATGAGGGTTGATAAAAGGGTCCATTTGATCAGTTGAGGTCTGCTCATAGGACGATTTTCAATTATATCTTGAACAGAGCACAGTCCTGTTTTTTAATTGAGGAAGAATTTGCTGTCATATTCAGAGGAGGCATCCTGGCAGACTCAAAAGATCCGTCTCAAAACTCACCTAAAGTCGAGGAAGCCACCTCGAATCTGATGTCTGTTGAGGACTTAGATAAGATCATTGCGGATGCAGATCCATCAGCTATGCAAGAAATTGAGGGAGTTCGGGAAATAGCCAAAGAGGTTGGACAGCCTTTAGAAATTCTTGAAGGTGATTTGCCTCTTGAGGATGTTGAGAATCTTCAGAAGTTTAGAGGTTTAAAGGCGAAACTGAAGCTTAAATCAGTTATGTTTTGGATCTGGCTGAAGGGCGCGATACTTGAATTTGGGAAAAAAGCAGCTCAATGGGGATTGGCTAAGAAAAAAGAAACTCAAGAGGCTCAGCAAAAAATGCGACACTGGCCTCTGCAATCGAAGCTTTTGTTTTATGGGGGTATCGTTTTAGTATCGGTCACTCTTGTATTCATCTATTTTGCTTTTTTTAAGAAGTCTCTGTATTACGAACAAGAACTTTTTATTCGCTCCTTTGAGGATATCTCTCAACAAAGTTGGAATTTAGCAGAAGATGAAACCCCTGAAACCTTCTATAATTCTTCGCGAATTCCTAAAAATATTTTTCAACTTAAAAAAATCGTAGTGAATATTCAGCCTTCGAGTAGTTCAGGGTCAAACCCCATGGTCGCATTAGAGTTTAGTTTAGAGGGAGCCTCACCAGAGGTTTTATTGGAAATTAAAGATCGTGAAGGTGAGGTTTTAGATCAAGTCCAAAGAGTGATTGAGGGCTTTACTTTTGACGAACTAAACAGTGTCGAAGGTAAGCGAGAAATGACTGAAAAGGTCAGAGTCGCTATCAATAGACGTCTGACCCTCGGAAAAATTCGTGCTGTATATATTCAAGGCTTTATTATCAAGCCTTAGCGGTAAGAAGCAAGATGGCCTATATTTTATAGGATTTCACATCGATATCGTAATACTTCAAACGATCATGAAGAGTGCTTTTAGGTATTCCTAAATCTAAAGCTGTTCGTCTTTGATTCCCTTTATTGGCACGTAAGCGTTTCATAATCATCTGCCGCTCAATTTCTTTCAGGACGGGAAGGTTGGCGGACATCTGCTGCTGAGCTTTGTCTGATAGGTGTGACTCTCGCGGGCGATCTAAAAGAGTTTCAATATGATCTTCTTGAATATATTCCTGAGGATAAAGAGCTTGGGCGCGTGCGACCATATTGCGAAGCTCCCGAATATTTCCAGGCCATGGATGTTTTTTCATGCGGTAGATCGCGGGCATTGAAAAGCGAACGCGCAACTTTCGCGCAAAGTGCATGAGTAGCTCTTCAAAATCTTCCATGCGGTCCATTAGGGCAGGTAGTTGCATTTGAACCACATTAAGGCGAAAAAAAAGATCTGAGCGAAATTGTCCGAGCTCAATTTTCTCATAGAGATTTTGATGAGTCGCCGCAATCACTCGAACATTTGTTTTAATTGAAGCATCACTTCCGACAGGACGTATTTCACTATTTTCCAGGGCACGCAAAAGCTTGGCTTGCAAGTTGAGAGGCATTTCTCCGATCTCATCTAAGAACAAAGTTCCGCCGCGAGCTGCCTCGAAAGCCCCTTTACGATCTTGTAGAGCTCCTGTAAAGCTGCCTTTGATATGGCCGAAGAGTTCACTTTCGATGAGGGTTTCACTCAATGTCGAGCAATTCACACAAATAAATGGACCTGAGGTTCTTGTGCTGAGCTTATGGATTTCCTGTGCGACAACATCTTTTCCAGATCCTGAAGGGCCGAGCAGAAGGATGGAGTGATCTGTTTTGGACAAAGTTGGAATTCGTTGAAACTCTTTCTCCAGGACAGGGTTTTTACTTTTTAAGCTTCTAGTGGGTATGGAGTCGTGTTTGCAAAGTTGAAACTCGTACGGGCCAACTCTCAAGATATCTCCAACTTGAATTTCAGCTTCTTTGATTTTGGTTTCGTTCAGATAGGTTCCTGTTGAAGAATGAAAATCCTTAAGAACAAGGCCTCTTTCTGTAAAGTCGATTCGGGCATGGCGCCCTGAGACTTCAGGATGTGAAAGGGGAATTTTGCAGTCAGGACTGGATCCGATCGTAATGTAGTCTTGAATTATTTGAGGGCCGATGCCGCTTCCGAGAGGGTTTAAGTAAGTCATAATGGTCTCCTTTTCTTTTGTGATGGATTGCAATAAGACCCTATTCAAGCCTCGGACCCACTCGGCGGACATGTAACCTATTGAAAACACTTACTTCGGGAAGCTCTGAGAAAAGAAATGAAGTCTTTTTTCTAAGAATTGAGAACAGGGCAAAGCTTTGATAGATTCAAGCATGCCCTCTCAAGTTCAATATATCAAAAGTGCCGTTTTTCCCGAGGATTACCCTCAAACAAAGCTTCCTGAAATCGCCTTCGCAGGGCGATCCAATGCCGGGAAGTCCTCGTTAATTAATTTGATTTGTAACTCTCAAGTGGCTCATGTCAGTAAGCAACCTGGAAAGACTCGACTCCTGAGTTTTTTTGATGTTCGAGCTAAGTATATTTTGGTGGATATGCCAGGATATGGCTTTTCAAAGCGATCGGGAGATGAGCAAAGAAATTGGGAAGGGATGGTTGAGACCTACATTCAGAAACGTCCACAACTAAAGGGACTTGTTCTGGTCATGGATGTTCGCCGTGATTGGACTGAAGATGAGGAGATGATCAAGGTCTACACTGAAAAAATGGGAATTCCACTGATGGTCGCTCTCACGAAGTCAGATAAGGTTTCAAAATCTGAAATGACCCAGAGACTAAACTCAATTCGCAAGAAAACAGGCTTAAGCGCCCTATTCGCTGTTTCGAACTTAAAAAAAATGGGATACGAAGAGCTTGAAGACTATCTTTATAAGTCATGGGTTCGAGGCACATCGTGAAGTTTTGGGCGCTCATCCCTTCTCGTTATGGATCGACTCGATTCCCAGCTAAACCCCTAGCTTTGATTAAAGGGGTGCCTCTTTTACAGAGAGTTGTAGAGCAGGTTCAACGAGCTCAAGGCCTCGAAGGTATCATCGTCGCAACTGATCACTCAGAAATACAGGCGCTTTGCCAAAAAATTAAAGTGAAAGTCGTTATGACAGATTCTGAGCTGGCATCGGGTACGGATCGGATTTTCCAAGCGGCTCTCAAATCTCAAGAAAAAATTCAAGACGAAGACGTGGTCATTAATATTCAAGGCGATGAACCTCTGATGCCACCTCAGTGGATTGAAAATATTTGCTCTTATTTTCGAGAGCATCCTGAAGCTCAGATTCTCACATTAGCTCATCCTCTTGCTCAAGAGGAGTTGGAAAATTTAAATAGTGTGAAGGTCGTTTTAGATTCTCAGGATAAAGCTCTCTATTTCAGCCGTTTTCCTATTCCCCATTCTCGAGTTCGAGAAGGGAATCCTATCTGCTTAAAACATATTGGAATTTATGCGTATCGATTTAAATCGTTAGAGAAGTTTTGTAAAACGCCAGTTTGCGACTTGGAGAAGGCTGAGAGCTTAGAACAGCTTCGGGCTCTCTACGTAGGTCTTTCGATACATGTGATGAAGGTTAAAGAGGCTATTCAGGGCGTAGATGTTCCGGAAGATATTAAAAAAGTCGAGGCGCTTCTTGGTTAGAAGTATTGCGAGAATGGAAGAGGGTGGTGACAGATGGTAAAAAGAAAAATTTCAACAAAGAAGAGTACTCGAAAAAAATTAGAGCCTAAATTTATATTTGTCACAGGTGGTGTGGTCAGCTCGATTGGAAAAGGCTTAACAGCGGCTAGTTTGGGAGCTTTGCTTGAGGCCCGTGGAATCAACGTCAATATCATGAAATGTGACCCTTACTTGAATGTGGATCCTGGTACAATGTCGCCTTTTCAGCATGGCGAAGTGTATGTGACGGAAGACGGTGCTGAAACAGATTTGGATTTAGGTCATTACGAGCGCTTCACTTCAGCTGTGATGCAAAGATCGAATTCAGCAACAGCCGGGCAAATTTATGACACCGTCATTTCCCGTGAAAGAAAAGGCGATTATTTGGGCGGAACTGTTCAGGTTATTCCACATATCACGGATGAAATTAAAAATCGTATCTATGATACAGCTCAAGGTTGCGAAGTTATTATTGTCGAAATTGGGGGAACTGTTGGTGATATCGAAGGGCAACCTTTTCTTGAAGCTATTCGACAGATGAGAAATGAAGTAGGAGCTCATAATAGTGCTCTTGTTCATGTCACATATGTTCCCTTTATAGCAGCGGCTGGTGAGTTGAAATCGAAGCCAACTCAACATTCCGTTAAGGAGTTACGAGAAATTGGTCTTCAAGCCGATTTTCTTGTCTGCCGAAGTGAGAAATATATTGATGAGAGTCTAAAGAAAAAAATTGCGCTATTTTGTTCTGTTAGCCAGGATCGAGTCATAGCAGCTCAAGACTCCAGCACGATTTACGAAGTTCCTCTGGCTTTGAATAAAGAGGGTCTTGATCAGTCGCTTGTACTGTTTCTTAATTTAAAGACAGATCGTGTGCAACTACGGGGTTGGCAGAATATTGTTAAAACTCTTAAAACATCAGATCAAAAAGTCCGAGTTGGAATTGTGGGTAAGTATGTGGATTTGAAAGAATCCTATAAGTCATTACATGAAGCTCTTGTTCATGGCGGCTTGGCTCATGGCTGTAATGTTGAAATTGTCTATGTGGATTCTGAAAAGTTAAATGAGCGTCTGACGACTCAGGCTCTTTCAGACGTGCATGCTATCTTGGTTCCTGGAGGTTTTGGATCACGCGGTGTAGAAGGTAAAATGGTAGCTATTCGGTATGCGCGTGAAAGGCAGATTCCATTTTTTGGTATCTGCTATGGTATGCAGTTGGCCGCTATTGAGTTCGCAAGAAATGTATGTGGAATAAAGGATGCGACCAGCCGTGAATTTGCTCAAAATAAAAAAAGAGGCAATTTTGTTATTGATTTTATGAATGAGCAAAGAGGCCTAGAGCAAAAGGGTGGAACCATGAGGCTGGGATCGTACTCTTGTAATCTAGCGAAAGGCTCTAAAGCTCATTCGATCTACAAAGAGAGTGTTATTTACGAAAGACATCGTCATCGCTTCGAGTTTAACAATCGTTATCGTGATTTGTTCGAGAAACATGGCATGTTGGCAGCAGGTGTTAATAAAGAGAGAGACCTAGTTGAAATAGTTGAACTACCAGATCATCCTTGGTTTATAGGAGTTCAGTTTCACCCCGAGTTTAAGTCAAAGCCTTTGAGTCCGCACCCTTTATTTAGTCAATTTGTGAAGGCCGCTCTTCAGCGGAAAAAACTTGTTGAGGCGGCAGGTGTGAACCATGTGACAAAAAGAAAAAATAAAAAAATGGATATGCAGGCGAGGGTTAATTGAAAGAGCAAGTTTTAAATCAAGCGATAGAGGTATTAGAAATTGAAGCTGATGCGGTGTTGGCTTTGAAATCTCGAATCAATGAAAATTTTTATAGAGCTGTCGAGTTGATTTCAAAGTGTGAGGGAAAGCTTGTTGTAACAGGTATTGGAAAGTCTGGGCATATCGGGAAAAAACTATCCAGCACCTTTACTTCAACGGGGACTCCCGCTGTTTTTCTTCACCCAGCTGAAAGTGCACATGGAGATTTAGGAATACTAGCCCCTCATGATGTGGTTTTAGCTATCTCTTACGGAGGCGAAAGTCGCGAGCTTGTAACAGTATTGAATTACGTGGCCCGAAAAGGCCTGCCTGTGATTGCGATGACAGGTAAAACAGAATCAACTTTGGGGAAAGCGGCTCAAGTTATATTGGATATATCCGTAAAAAAAGAGGCTTGTCCCCATAACCTAGCGCCCACAGCCAGTAGCACGGCCACCTTGGCATTGGGCGATGCGCTTGCTATGAGTGTTTTAGTTCAAAAAGGATTTGCGCCTGCCGATTTTGCAGAAGTACACCCCGGCGGAAGTCTAGGAGCTAAACTTGTACGCGTGAGTGATATTATGCACAAAGGGGATGCCTTGCCTTTGGTCAAGGTTGATACACCAATCAAAAAACTCGTTGGAATTATGACCCATAAAGATGTACGTGGAACAGCAGGGGTTCTCAACGATAAAGGTGAACTGATGGGAGTCATCACAGACGGAGATATCCGTCGTCGACTTGAAAAATCAGATAACCCTTTACAAGGTCTAGCTTCTGATCTTATGAATACAAACCCTAAGACAATCGATCAAAATGAGTTAGCCGAAAAAGCTTTGTTTTTAATGGAGCAAATGCGAATTCAAACTCTTTTTGTTCTTGATACACACTCATCAGAGCCTAAAAAGCCTGTAGGAATTGTAAACTTCCACGACCTATTCGCCGCGAAGGTTCGTTAATCACGAAAGAATCTCTATAAGAAAAGTGGGGCATTGGCTTGGCTTAAGTCCGGAGTCAGCTTGCCCCCTGCTCTCAATGTTCTCAGAATGAAAGAATGGCATGGAATATCCAAGGGTTGAGAAACATTGGTGTTTTAATTTTTGCTGCGAGTGATCTCAATCGCCAAAATTTGGAGATGATTTTATGAGAATTGGATTTATAGGTTTCGCCCTAGCTTTCATCATGTTGGTGGGCCACGTAACGTGGGCGGCAACAGACATCGAGCTTCCCCCTGAAGAGCTAGCGAAAGAAACAGTTTTGCCTGTATTCGATCGTGTTGAAATGGTGAGAGCTCGCCACATTCGAACGGCTGGAAAGTGGGAAGTGGGTGGTGATTTTAGTTGGGCAATGTCCGAACCCATATTCAATACAACAAGATTTGGTTTATCAGTATATAAACACACGAGTGAGGAAGATGCTTGGGGTGTTCAGTTTTTTTCTTATTCATCTGACTTATCAGATTACGCAAAACAACTCCATAAAACTTTCGGGCTCAACTACAATAGAGCGCCTAAGCCGCAGTTTGGGGTTTTTGCGGATTATAATATGAAGCTCTTTTACGGGAAAATCAGTCTTAGCAAAAATACGACGATGAATACTCATTTGATGGCTTTGTTCTCGTTGGGGGCTACAAAATGGGAAAACAAAACTTATCCGGGTGGAACTGTGGGCGTCGGATATAAATTCTATTTTTCAAAATCTCTTTCGCTTCGAACAGACTTAAGACTTTTTATTCATCAGGCGCCGATACCCTTTAAAAGGGGAGCTATCACAGACGGGACAAGCGGCTCAACTTATACATCTCCACCTGATAAGAGCTCATTTAAGGAAAGAATACATTTCACAAACTTACTCGACATCAGTTTGAATTGGTTATTTTAGGAGAGAAAAATGAAAAGAAAATATATTACTTTTATCACTTTCATTTCGCTCCTGGGGCCAGTCGGCGGATCATGGGCGCATGCTCAGGCTGATTCTGATAGTGAAGAATTGAATTTAATTGAAATGGAGTTGGACAAGTCTGCATCACCTCAGCAGATTGATGAGCGTCCTGATGTTGCTCCATCTAAAGATTCTGATACATCTAATACGCAAGCCTTATTTGAAAAAAAAGATAGGTCAGATAGTTCTGAATTTAAGCAAGTGGCCATTATTCAGAAAAGATATTTACCACGCACGGGCCGTTTCCAATTTTTTGCGGGTCCCTCTATGACACTTAACGATCCGTGGTTTAACGTGTTAGGTGCGAGTTTAAAGTTAGGATATAATTTTACAGAAGCCTTGGGCATTGAAGGTAACTATAGTTTTCTTTCGACTGACAAGACTCAAGCCTTGAGTGAGCTGCATAATGAAAATGGAATTACGACAAAAAATTTCGTTTACACGAAAAGCTACTATCTCATTAATCTCAATTGGAGCCCTATGTATGGGAAAATGACATGGCTCAATAAGGAAATTCTCTATTACGATATCTATTTTAATGTGGGATTGGGTGGAACCCAGATACAAAACAACCAAAATGAAGATACTTTCAGTGTGGGAGCGGGACAGATCTTTTCGATCACGAAAACCTATGCTTTTCGCTGGGACTTATCTTGGAACTTCTTTAATGCCAAACAAATTGATAGTTCACAGGGGACTTTTAACAACGTCATTATTTCGGCGGGCTTAAGCTTCTTCTTTCCGGAGGCACTATACCGATGAAAAATATAAAAAAACTTATCCTATTATTAAGTCTTATTACGTTTGCAGCCGATGCCGCGCCCACGAAGCGTTCTGTTAAAAAATCTCGACCGACGGTAAGTCACTCGCAGCCTGTATCGACGCGCGCGTCTTCATTGAAACGGCAACTTTATCAAGCCTTGCAGTTATCTCAGAATGGTCAGTACCAACAAGCCGCTATCCAGCTGTTTTCTTTAGCGCGCCGACCTGAAGTAAAAAATGATCGTGCACAGATCAAATATATTTTGGGTCTCATGCTCTCTGAGATGGGATTGAATCAAGTCGCAGCTTTTCAATTTGTTGATGTGATTCGAACAAATAGTCCAAAGTACACGCGTTTGGCTATCGATAAGTTGGCGAGTGTGGCAGATGAATTAGGCGATGATACGCTGATTAATTATGCGATGTCTCGAGTGAATGTGACAGATGTTCCAGAGGCCAATCGAGATATGATTCAGTATCGTATCGGCGAGATTAAAATGAGAGCCAAACGCTTCCCTGATGCAATTCGGGCCTTTTCAAAAATTGGAATTGGAAGTCGTTATTTTAGTCAGGCTTTGTATCAGAAAGGTCTTGCCTACCTTGAGATGAATAACCCCGATGCCGCAATTCGCGTGTTCAAAACGATGTTATCCGCCCGCAGAAAAGCAA
>DAHVKR010000179.1 GCA_027320785.1 Bdellovibrionales bacterium | reverse complement strand
TATTGTATCGGTCTGCCTTCCACGCGATATTCATATCAATAGAGTCTGTATCAATGATGGGGGCAATGGCGTCGAAGAAGTAAAGAAAATCGCCGTCAAAGTGATTTTGGAGTGAAGCACTGAGCGATTCGTGGGTCAGAGGACCTGTGGCAATAACAGCCGGACGGGGAATCTCATCTAATGATTCGACAAGGCGATTCACGACTTGAATACGAGGATGTTCATGAATCATTTGAGTAACTGTTCGAGCGAAAACTTCTCGATCGACACCAAGAGCCTGTCCTGCTGGAACATAAGCCTTTTGTGCGGCCTGAAGAATAAGAGAACCCATTTTTTCAGCTTCCCATTTAAGCTGGCCTGGAGCTGAAACAGGTGACAGACTGCCAAATGAGTTTGAGCACACAAGCTCTGCCATTTGGTCTGTTTTATGGGCGGGTGTTTGAGTTTGCGCTCTCATTTCAATCAGTTCGACTTGAAAACCTTTTTGAGCGAGCTGCCAAGCACACTCGCTTCCAGCTAGACCCGCACCGACAACAGTTACTTTTTGATTGGAAAGATCAGGGTTCACCTGTTACACCTCATAATTATGTCAGATCAGGATTATGATCCAAAATTCAAAACGGGAATAGAAGTCCTACAAGGGCTTTTTGAGAATGGCAAGTCGCCATTATCAGCACAGTTTTTGAGATGGAAAATGTGGTCTCGCTGGGAAGAAATTGTAGGATCTACACTGTCAAAATCCTGCGAACCCGTTGGGCTGCAGAATGATGTTCTGATTATTTGGGTTCCGCATTCAACGGTAATGCAGCAGATGGTTTTCTTAAAAGAGAATATTCTTGCAGCCGTTCGGAAATCCTTTCCTCAGATGAAGATAAAAGATATTCGATTCACATTAGATCGAAAAAATATGCCTCGACAGACAGATCAAAAACAGCAGGCTAAAAATTTTGTACAAAGCATGTCTCGAAAAAAATAATATTCAACTTTATCAGCTCTTTAAGAGTTGGCTTTCTTTTTTATGAGAGACTGCTCTTCGACAATTTGCCCAAAGCGCTCTAAATGTTTCTCCCAAGTATAATGACGAGATTGAACTTCATTTAAAGCTCCTAATTGAGATCGCAGTTCGGGGTCTTTAATGAGTAAGGAAATTTTCTGACTGATGAGTTCGGCATCCAGTGATTGAACGACAAACTCTTGGCCTGGCTCTGGAAATATTTCGCTGCAGCCCACAGTGTGAGATGTAATAATGGGACGTGATAAAGCCATGGACTCTAAAACTGTCATACCAAAAGCTTCACTTTTAGCTGCGTGAACTATGATATCGCAGGCTCCAATTAGATTTTCTACATCGGGCTGTGGAGATTTCCAATGTACGCGGTCTCCAATTCCATGCTGAGTTGCGTATTGGTAGATATTTTCGCGTCGATTGTCTTTACCAACAATCATAACGATGGCTTTTTGCTTATCCTCTTGGGACAGTCGCGAGACCGCTTCAATAAGTAGAAAAGCATTACGATTTTCAAGGCTTCCAGAGGCGATTAAGCCAATAACTAAATGAGTTGATGTGGCTTTTATTGAGGATCGAATGGATTGTATTTCGTTAATGTCTTGCTTGTGAGCGAGTTGAGAGTTGAATCCAGGACGTAAGATTTCAATAGGGAATTTAATATCAAATCGATTTTGGAAATCTGACTTCATGAGCTCAGAGTTGCAAATAAGGAGTTGAGCTTTTCCTTGAGTGAGAATCATTTCATGAAAGCGACGTGAGTGATTGCGGGGGTGGAGGGCTGAAGGATCTTGAGCTTCAGCAGCGTGATGGACACAGTTATGCATGAAGAGAATGTCTTGATTCAAAGTATCGCCATGTCCAATTATTAAATCGGGATTATATTTTCGAGAGTACCTCTGCGATTGGGCATTGTAGAATTTCCTTTGAAAAAAGGTATTTTGAGGCCACTTTATAGTCTTGTTCCATTTAACTCCGGCCATGTGTGCCAATTCTTTTTCACAAGAATCAGCCACGATCTGCACTAAATAGCCTTTTTGAATAAGATATTTTATGTGTTGTTCGATAATTTTGACAGAGCCACTTAAGCCTTGAAGCTTACGGGCGCTGATCTGAACCGTAGAATTAGTTTTTGAGGTTACCGATGATTTAATCATAACTACCTAGAAATTGTTGCATAGAGGGAAGGACTTGAGTATGAATAATATGAACTTATAATAGGAATAATATGAGCCTTCTTCCCAAGCACTTACCCATCTTGATGTATCATCAGATTTTACCTAAAAACCACCCTTACATTAAAGAGCACATTGTAGTAGAAAATACGGTCTTGCAAGCACAACTTGAGGAGCTGATTGCACAAGGCTGGTCTTTTCAAAATTTAAAGGATTGGGGCACTTTAAAATCTCAGTCCAATAAGGTTGCGATATTAACTTTTGATGACATTACATCTGCATTTATAGATTATGCTCTTCTTGTTCTGCAAAAGTTGAACGTGACGGCAACGTTATTTCCCATTCAAAACATGATGCAGGGAAAACCTTATTTGAATTTAAGTCCAAATGGATTGAACCCATTAACAGAGAATGATCTCAAGAAATTGGATCAAATGGGATTTGAAATAGGATCTCATGGACAATCGCATTCCAATATGGCTCTGATTCCATTCTCTCAAGTTGAAAAGGAAATAGCAGAGAGCAAATCTTGGCTTGAGAGTCTGTTGGGTCATGAAATCCATTCAATCTGCTACCCCATTGGGGGCGTTAATCGTGACATTGTTAATTTAGCTTTAAAGCATGGGTACAAGGTGGGTGTGACAACCTTGAAGGGAACTTTGCAAGGGTCTCAGGACGATATGGTTTTAAGAAGGATCAATATTAAAAATGATGTTGTAGGCAATCGACTTCAATATGCGGTCAGCCCTTTTTATGGTTTCAGAAGATTTATCTTCAGACTTTTCCGAGCAAAATATCGTGTGGATAATCCGCATACGGTTTTTGATGGAGCGTAATTATCTTTTTTCGATAGACCTCAAAAGCATATCTCGCACTTGGCTTTTTCTTTGAGAACCACCTAAAATAGCCTTAATTTGATCGTGAATGCTGGGGTCTGAAATAAGGGCTCCAAGAGTTCCTTCGCCTTTATCTAAGCGGGTCATCACGCGATCGAACTTATTCATTGAGGACTCCGCCCTATTGGCAACTCGAGTGAGAACAGAAGAGCCTTCATCCAAATTACTTAAGATGTGGCCGACTCGATTATCTTGATTGAGGGTTTTTGTCAGCGTGTAGACCTCATTAATAATGTCAAAAATCCTTTCAGTCTCATTTCCCTTCTCGCTTAAGATCGACAAAATATCTGCGGATTGAAGCGTTTTGAGCTCGTCGCCGCTATGAAGAGTTTCGCCGCCATTTTTACTAGGCTTGATGTAGATATACTTGTCACCAAGAGCTCCCTGGGTTCGTATTTCAGCCTGTGCGCCGCTGTTAATCTTTTCTAAATCTTTTGATAAGATTCTCATGGAAACACGGATTTTGTTAGTTTTTGCATCAAAATCAAATCCGTCCACATTGCCAATGGGAAGGCCTGATAATGAAATTACAGCGCCTTGATTGAGGCCTTGAACATCAGAGAAGGTAACATAAAGATGGGCGCTCTTTTGAAAGAGACGAGCATTACCACCTAACATGAGTATCGTGACCAATATGATAAAAATGCCAATTACTAAGAAGAGTCCTGTCATCATGAGTTGTTTGCGTGTTTCCATCAGGCCAACTCTCCTTCAATAAACTTCATCAATGAATCGTTTGGTTTTTCATAAATTTCTCGGCACAGAACGTTGGCCTCGACAATGCCATTGTGTAAATAGACGAGCTTATCGCAAACGGCTAGGGCCGTGGGCATATCGTGCGTAACAAGGATAGAGGTTGTTCCTTTACGCTTGAGCTTTAAAATATGCTCTTGAATTCTTTTGGTATTAAAGGGATCAAGTCCTGCGGTGGGTTCGTCATAAAGGATGATTTCAGGCTGCAT
>DAHVKR010000178.1 GCA_027320785.1 Bdellovibrionales bacterium | reverse complement strand
ACAATTTCAATCACACCTTGAGAGTTCACAATAACTTTCGCATCCGGAGCCGCCTCGATTAGACCTCTAAACTTAGACTCCGCATGTTTTCGAACACTAACATCTCGAATGGCACATAGAGCATATATTTGATTCTTCAAACGCACAGAACTCAAACTAATTTCAACCGTAAACTCTTCTCCATTTTTTTTGAGTCCCATCAATTCGAGACATTTTCCCATTTCTCTAACCCGGGGTTCCTGAAAAAAAGCATTACGATACTGGGGGTGCTTTTCACGATATCTTACAGGAAGTAAGATTTCGATGACCTGCCCCTTCAATTCGGCGAGCGTATAATTAAACAAATGCGAGATTTGCTCGTTAGCAACCCTAATCACACCTTCAGAATCAATCACAATCATGGCATCAGGACATAGCTCTAAAAAGCTTTGAACCCGATCGAGTTCATTCAGATTGAGTTGAATGCCCATGTTTTCTGACCCTCTCCCTTGCTCAATTTCAGAGTATAATTGATTCTAAATAAATTCAAATATACATCCGTTTTCATTTCACATTAAAGCCTTAATTCAGTTTAAATTAGTCTTCAGTAAAATCATTATTTTCCCTAAAAAACAGTATTATTTCGACTTTATTTTGACAGCCAGACCATCCCTTGGTACTCGCCTTTCGCACATACCACAAACAACGAGGTCTTCATGCTAAATTATTTCACAAAATACAGACAATATGCCCTTCTTTTTTCCGCCATACTCCTTTCGGGAACACTGGCTATGGCCCAGGATGAAATGAAACATTGGACCCACGAGTCTGAAGCCTCAGTTGTTCAAGTCGGTGGTAACGTCTCAACCAAAAGTTATAGCGCGAAGCAGAAAACGACTTATACGTTCAATTCAAATGTTTTAACGGCCACAGGCCGTTACCTCCAAACAAAAACTGGCTCCACAGAGACTGCCAAACAGTGGGATGCAGGTCTTCGTTATGATCGCGACCTCAGTGAGCTCTGGTCAGTCTATGCGAATCGAAATGCAGAGAGCGATTACTATGCTGGATATGTCCAAAGAGACTTTACCGGTGCTGGTGGTAAGTATGTATTTTTAAAGGCTGACCAAAGAAATCTTTTTTCTGAACTCGGTTATCAATACTTGGCTGAAAGATCTTCAGTCACCTATAAATCCAAATACAGCAACTTGGCTCGAATCTATGTGGAGTATAAAGATCAATTTAACAGCTCCGTCAGTGGTAAGCTTTGGGTGGAATACCTTCCCAACTTTACAGACTCTAAAAACTATTTCGTCAACTACGAGCCTTCTATCACAGTGATGATGAGTCAAAATCTTTCGTTGAAGCTGGCTTACCTTGTGAAATATCACAATCTCAAGAACTCTCCGACAGAGAAAAAAGAAGATACAACTTTCACAACAGCTTTAGTGGCTAAATTTTAATTTAAACAAGGAATATACCATGGGAATGATGTCAGAGTTTAAAGAGTTTGCAGTTAAAGGAAACGTGATGGATTTGGCCGTTGGCTTAATCCTTGGGGCTGAGTTCGGAAAAATTGTGAACTCGCTGGTTCAAGATGTGATTATGCCCCCCATCGGTCTTTTGATCGGTGGCGTGGATTTTAAAAATCTATTTATCACCCTCAAGCAAGGAGCCACTCAAGCGGGTCCTTATGCCACACTCGTAGATGCTCAGAAAGCAGGGGCTGTGACCTTGAATATCGGGACTTTTGTGACAACCGTTATTTCATTTGTAATCATCGCTTTTGCGGTCTTCTTAATCGTCCGCGCCTTTAATAAACTTCGTGGTGAAACACCTCAAGAAGCACCAAAAGCTTAAGGACACTTATCAAAAATAGCTTAAAGCATCGGGGATCTAGACAAAGGTCCCCGTGCAGGCCTTGATCGTAATCTCTCTTTTGCCGAATATAAAAACAATGAGGCTTCGAGTTCCCTTTATTTTTTTATTAATATTTAGTCTTTATTTTTCTCTGCTATCAAAAGCAGCGAGTGACTTGCAGTGCGCAACGACCTCAAAAACTCAAACAACATACTATAGATTTTCAAAAAACTCACAGGATTTATTAGAACTCGAAAAAATAGCAAAAAGCTACCTACAGAATAATGACGAGTTCATGACAATGGCTTTAGGATCTGTCTCAAAATTTTATAATTTAATTCTAAAGACTCCCAATCAAGAATATTTCATTTTAAGCAAACAAGAAAAAACACTCAAAGCTAACATAGAAAACTTTAAAGAAGTTTTAGAACTTATAGAAAAAGACCAGTACCAGGAAATTACTGCCCTAAAAGAAAAAACTGATGAACTGTCAGCAGCTAATGACTATGTAAAGATGCAAGCAACACCTCTTATCAACAATCAAGATTCTCTCAAAAAAAATAAAAAATCTCTCGCTGAACTTTTTAAACAAAAGATCATTTTTTATCAGAAACTTCTAGATCGTATTCAAGAGGAAAGGATGAGTTCTTGCTCCAATAATATCTGCTCATCCGATATAAGACACTTGATTCGGTCCGTAGCAGGTTATCTTCTACTTACAGATAGCCAATTTAACCTTATTGTAGGTAACCAACAACAACCTCCATGTGGAATGAGCCTCTACGAGTATACCGCAATTCAAGTTTATTCAGTGGATGGATATTCATCCATTAATAAAGCATTAAGAGGTTCACACACTGACCCACTCTATCAAGATATATACCCTATCATTCAGTTAATTGACCAAGGCTTAGATAAACTTGCTCCCTACCAAGGACTGGTTAAAAGAGGCTCCGATTTACCTGAAAATGTACTAAAAAAACACTGCCTAGGATGCATTGTCACTTACAAAGCTTTTACAAGCACTTCAACCCGAGATAGCTTTACTGAAGGGTATCAATTTATTATCAAATCAGAATCAGGTAAATACATTGCACCTATTTCAATTAATAGAGCTGAAGAAGAGGTCCTTTTTAAAGATAATACTCGATTTAGAGTAGTCGATATTAAGCCTGTTATTATCAATGATAAGAATACTTTGATCTTCACAATGGAAGAAGTACCATGAGGTCTACGATAAAACATCTTTTACTTATTTCTTGTGTCACTTTCTTTTTGCTCTCTTCTAAATCAATAGCCTCCGAGTCTACTACGATGATCAAGATCAAAAAAAGTGATGTAATGCCTGAGGATCTTCAGTACATCCATGCTATTAAAATGGATGATCAATACTATTATGTCGAAAGAACACCTGAGCAAATGAAATTGATCAAACAAACAGATCGTCTTTTAAAAAAACCGAGGAAACTCGCTCCTCCTCCAGTCTCCTTACAAAAAAAAATGCAGGATCAGGTAGGCGAATAATTCCTTAGTGTCTAAGCCTTAGACACTTCTTATCCTATTTACAGAAGCTCCTTTTTTTCAGAAAAAGAACCCTCAATCCTCTATAATTCAACTGAATTTATGAGAGGTATTATGGCACGTCTTCTGACTTCGTTTTTACTTTTACTTAGTGGTCTTTTTTTACTATCAGCCTGCGGGAATAACTCAGCTCCTAAAGAATCCACCCAAAATGGAGTCACCACCTATCAGTTTGCCGATGGAATACGAGCTCAGCGAGAAGCTCAAAGGTGGGAAGTCACCTGCGATAACTCATCTCAATGTCCGAATACAGTTGGTCAGCTTGTGGTGCGACTCGAAAATCAAATTTCAGTTTGTACAGCTACATTGATTGCAAACGACAAAGTTGTTACAAACTCTCACTGTTTTGAATTCAAAAACGCTAACCTTGATGAACTCTGCCAAGAAGGAACTCTTGTTGTTTTTGCTTCGAACAGTTCTCGAGGAAGAGAAGTCGCCGAATGTGAATCGGTTATCTTTAAGTCGAACATTCAAGGTGAAAGTCATAACAATTTTCGAAACCCAGACTACATGATTTTAAAACTAAAAAGACCCTTAAGCCGCGGTTTCGAAAAAGTAAATATGCAGGGAATGGAGGACGGTCTTCATCTCACTGTGAAAAAAGTTTCGCCAAAAGGTTATGGTC
>DAHVKR010000177.1 GCA_027320785.1 Bdellovibrionales bacterium | reverse complement strand
CAGCTCTCCCGATACAGTGTTCATGGCCGTGGCTTGGGGTTTCGCCAGCTCGCGATGCCGGCCGTCTTGCTTCTGATTCCTTTTGCTCTCGTTGTGGAACAGCCTGACCTTGGAACTGCGATGATGCTCACAGCTATTGCTGTTTCCATGGTCATTTTTTGCAAAGTGAAAAAGAGCATTATTTTGGGCGCCTTGATCGCCGTGATTATCGCTCTTCCCGTGGCCTGGAAGTATGTTCTTCATGATTACCAACGAAATCGTATTTTAACATTCCTATCCCCGAATAATGATCCTCGAGGAACAGGCTATAATAGCATTCAGTCCCGCATTGCCGTTGGAAGTGGTCAATTTTTTGGGAAAGGCTACCAAAACGGAACTCAATCACAGCTCGAATTCTTACCCGAGCGTCACACTGACTTTATCTTTAGCGTTCTCAGCGAAGAGTGGGGGTTTGTCGGAAGCGTTCTCACAATCGGACTTTTCTGTGCTCTTTTTTACTCCATTGTCCGCATTGCCTCTGGAGCCCGTGACAAATTTGGAGCCCTGCTTTGCGTAGGTGTTCTCTGTTATATCTTTTGGCATATGTTTGTGAACATCGGCATGGTTATCGGACTTCTTCCCATTGTGGGAGTCCCCCTACCTCTTGTCTCCTATGGAGGTTCAAGTATGCTCACAACCATGACTGGCTTAGGGCTGATCTCCAGCATTGCTTATCGAAGATATATTTTCTAGGATTTGAAATTAAACCCTCTCCATAAGGAGTTCTTTATATGAAATTATTTTTCATAACATTATTTGTGACCTCTGCGGCTTTTGCTCAGAGTGCGAGTGTTAAGATCAAGGATGTTCCAACAGACAAAAATACGACCATTGAAATTAAGAAGGGAACATCCGATTCTTCTATTAAATATGAAATCACACAAGGCGAAGACGAAATTCAGGGCGACTCCGCGCCTCTCCTCAAGCAGGCTCGCCTCAATTGGAAAAAAGCCTGCGCAGACTGGAAGTCTGAATTTAAAGAGTTGAATAAAGAAAACTCCATTCTCAGTATGAGCTGTGGAACTCCAGCATGCCAAACACAGACAATGGAGACCATTTGCACGTCAAAAGCAACTTATAAGCTCAAAGTTAAAATGAATTAAATCTTGTTTGAAGTGTCTAACTTTTTGAGGGGTGTCTGCTATCCATCAGACACCCCTCTTTTTATTTCTCCCTCATCTTCCATCTCTTGCGTTCTATTTTGAGACTTTAGTCATTTCCGCCAGTTACCCGCCTTGGCACCGCCCCTGCACTTCACTTAATCAAAACGTTGGGAGAAATTATGAATCGAAATAATACAATAATAACCGTCGTTGGTTCATTCATGATTATGATCGCATTTCAAAATTTTCAATTTATGCCTGAAGACCTAATGGGACTTCAACCCGTAAACGAGAGTATGCGAGAAGTTCACGCAAAAGAAATTTTAGGCTCTCAATATAAGAAAAGTATGGCCGCTCAAAAATCAGAGCTAAGCGACCTTCACTTTAAGCTTTATCAAGAAGTGCGCTCTCAATTATCACCTCAACATCGGTCTAAAGCCTTTAGATTAACCCAAGCTATCCTTAAAGAAAGTGCACAGCGCGGATTTGATCCCGTCTTCGTTGCCGCTGTTATTAAAACAGAGTCCCGCTACAATCCTTTAGCCATTGGAGATGTCGGCGAGATTGGCCTTATGCAAATCCGACCTGAAACTGCCTTTTGGATCGCTAAAAAATATAAGATTAATTTTTCTCGAGCTGATGAATTAAAAGACCCTGTTAAAAATGTTCAAATTGGTGTCGCTTATCTTGATTACTTGAGAGGCACATTCCCCAGCAAAGCTTATCGATATATTGCAGCTTATAATATGGGACCTCGAAATGTCCGAAAGCTTATGGCTCAAAACAAAAGGCCGAAAGAATATCCTTCACGAATTTTTAAACATTATAAAGAGACCTATGAGAGATTGGCCTCCGGCCTTGTTCAGACCGATGCCATCCTGAGCGCGAGCAACTAACAGCCGCGCTTATCCAATATGTTTATTTAAAAAATCAACGATTGTGTCTTTGGGGTGGTTTCCAACAAGCTGCCCCACTTCTTGTCCACCCTTAAAAAGGATCATAGCAGGTATGCCTCGAATTCCATATTTTTGAGGAGTCGCATGATTTTCGTCCACATTGATTTTAACAACCTGAAGTTTTTCACCCATTTCAGTGGCAATCTCTTCCAGTTTTGGTCCCAATGCACGACAAGGTCCACACCACTCGGCCCAAAAATCCACGAGCACGGGCTTCCCCGAATTTAAAACTTCTGTTTCAAATGTTTTATCCGTCACAGCTTGGCTTGAACCCATAATTTAAAAACCTCCAAGAGTCAGACTAGCACGTATCTCGTGCGTGATCACCCCTCTTTTTTATACAATGCCTTCACAAATTCACGACGCAAAACATCCTGACTTTCAAATTCGGATTTATCAATATCCTGGGTCATTTCTTTCAAGCGTAGCTTGGCCTCTCTTCGTTTAATTGAAGATAGCTCCGGAACAGAGACTGTTTTCAAATATTCTTCATATTTTTTATGCCGAGAAGAGTCTTGAAGAGGAGGCTTGTTGAGGTTGAAATTTGTCTTCTTTTTAAGCAAGTTTTCGAGCTCTTGCATCAAGGGGTCTTGAGGGGGGGATTCCATCTGGAAGGGGTTAAAGCTCAGCGGACTGCTTTTCTCTCCCTCTGAAGCCCCCTCTTGTGGGCCCTGTATTGGAACGGACGATTTAGACTCCTGCGCAGATCCAGCCTCTGGGTTCTCAAGTGGAAAAAGGGGTTGAGAGGAGCTTCGAATATCTTGTCGAGATTCGTCTTGATTTTGCCCACCACTCACATAAACAGATTCTTGTTCATGAGCAGACGCAGCCCTTTCTTCTCTCTCGCTTTCCACTTTCGCATCTTGAGACATCGTTTTAATCAGCTTATCCAATAACTGATTCGCGTCTAAATTTCCCAATTGTGCTAGTACTTGAACCATTTTTGTCGGCTCAACAGGATACTCAAGCCCCACATCCATTCTCATCTTCAAAAGCTCTGTGGGTTGAGGTTTTACCTGCGGATAAAAAATAAGAATGCTATGTCCATCCCAACGAAGAGATTCGCGCAAACGACGCCCCACGCTGGCAGATGAAACTTTCGTTGTTCTCCCCTGGGCGACGACAATTTGTGGATTAAATGCTAGAAGTTGGTCAGAGAGTGAAAACTCACTGGTAATACCCAAGACATCGAAGCCAATTTTTTTGAGCATCAACTCGACTGAGGTTAACTCTTGAAAATCATCATAGACCAGAAGTATTTTCAGCATATAATCATTCTTAAGGAGTTTGAAATAGAAGGGTAGTCCTAAAAACACCTATCAAATAAGAGAGATAAGCTATTGTGAAGTTTTTCAGAAATATTAGAATCCAACTAGCCCTTTTTCTAGAAATGATACCGGGGTTCTTATTAGGAATGAGTGTTTTTCTTCTCATTATCCTGATGTTTCAAATTTTACGTCTGACTGAATTCGCTCTCATACATGGTGTTGACGTTGGAACCCTCTCCGAGATCATTCTCTACATCTGTATCTCTATGCTTCCCGCCCTCTTCCCCATGAGTCTCCTCTTTTCAATTCTCTGGACCTATGGACGACTCAGCAATGACTCAGAGATTGTAGCTCTACGGGCTTGTGGGCTTTCTATGAAGTCCATTCTTGCGCCCGCTCTTGTTCTGGGGCTTCTTATTGGAGTCATTTCTGCCCAAACATCTTTTGAGTTGGCCCCTTGGGGAAACCGACGTTTTGAAGTTCTCTTTGATAATCTGATGCAAACCAAGGCCGCGGCGACCATCAAAGCCGGGACATTCTCCGAGGGACTTTTTGATCTTGTGGTATATGCCAATAAAATCGACTCCAATACGAATCTCATGCACGATATTTTTATATATGACGAACGCGACCCGAAGATGCCTCTCACCATTATCGCAAAAACGGGTGAACTCCAGCAGGAT
>DAHVKR010000176.1 GCA_027320785.1 Bdellovibrionales bacterium | reverse complement strand
CCAACACCTTGAACTCCACCCATCACGAAGTTAATGTAACCTCCGTTTTGAGAAACACTTAGGCTATCTGTAATTTTGAAGGATGCTTTAGAAGCTGATGCCACCAAAGAGCCCGATGTAAAGGCCAATGTCATTTGGAAATTTAAGCCTGTCTGAGCGTAGTAGGCGTTACTGACATCTCCCAACTGATCAGTAGACACGAACGAAAAATCAGCCACTCTTTGTCGGAAAGTCGCGGCATCTGTTGTCTCGTCATATATGCGTCCCCAATTATTGGTATCACAAGTTGTGGTACCTGTTGTTACATGAGCGCTATCCACTCGATTTGTGCGTACTGTGCTATTGCTGTTTTGTTTTCCACAAGCCACCATTAAGAGAGCCGAAACAAGAATTAAAACATTTTGTAATTTCATAACCACCTCACAACTAAGAGTATTACAAGGAAGATGCCAAAGGAGTGTCTCAGGATGAGGAACTATTCAATTCATCTTGAGACAAATTCCACTCATTTTGAGACAAATGAAGGAAGGTGACGTAAAGGGCTAACACTTGTTGGTTTTTGCCAGGACCTGGACTCTTGTCTCAACTTGAGACCTATGAGATGCTTTTCTAGGATGACAGTTTTCTGGGGACTTTTCTTCTTAATGCTCTTTCTAGGGGGGATATACTTCCTCATCGTAAATCCCATTATGAAAAAGTATAACTCTCCTCTTTCTTTGGATATTGGAGTGGGAAGCCTTCTGGTTTTTGCCAGTGTCATTTATTTCACAGCCGCCTATATTATGCCTGAATACAATGCCGATGATCCTAGCGTTCCTTGCTCCTCGAAGTCTCTTCAAGCTGTTTGTTATAGCCTTGACACTACGACCTGTGAAAATGTTTGGAAAAGTTTTGATGATATTTGCGAAGAAGAAGCTCGCCCTATTCGAGAAAGCAAGCCCTCAGCTCTGATCTATCCTATTACCTACCGCTGTCATGCTAAAAGATTTGATAAAATTGCCTTCTACAATCGTCGAAATACAGATTCACCGGCATGCCGAGAGTACTTTCGTAAACTGGCCCCTTAGAGTGTGGGCCTAGGTTTAGGACTCAAGCAGAGACCCCTATCTTCTTTTTTAGAAATTTTGTCTAAAGTAGAAAACGACCTACTCGTTTGACTACTGCAGTTTATCACTAGCTTTAAACTCAATAGCATCTCTAAATATCTGTAGGATCACTATTTATTTATCAGAACTAAATTGTGATAGAGAGCATAGATCTTGATATGTAGTTCGAGTCTCTCTTTTTTCTTCGTCGTCGCCCAGGTCCTTCTGACAAGCCGATTGATATTATCCCTCAACATCGCACAGGTGTGATTCAGGGTAAAAAGAGGGTCATACCCTCCCGCTTTCAACTCACCCTGACCTACAACACAGCCTCGTCTTCCTTTATAAGCCTTATGACGACTTCTCGGGAAAAAGGCTTCTACACAAGGCCTGTAATGAGGGTTCTCGTCCGATTCAATGATACAACCAGGACTCAAAAAGGGGCCGAGCTCTTTAAATAAGCTTCGTCTATTTTCTCTTCTCTCATCTTGTCTTTTCCCGTACTTCTTAAGAGATTTCTGAACTAAAAGCCCTTTTGCCGGCATCTCAGACACTCTAAACCCTAAAATTCGGCGAGTCTTATTTTCAACGGCTAAAGTAATCGACAAAGGCTTAAGCTTGGAATGCTCGAAGGTCTCCATATCATCGAACTGCATATTCATAACTGGAGAGTTTTGGTAAAAGTCATCTCGAGTTTGTTGGAAGCAGAGATCTGCGTAGTAGCTTAAAAATAAAAACTTTCTGACAATAGTCTTGCGATTGACTCCGAGAGTGAGGGCCAGTCTTCTCTGACTTATATTGCTCGCAAGAAATTTAAAAACATGAGGATTTAAATGGCGCTTTTTCTGTCTATAACAAAGACTACCTGTTGCTTGAGAAAAGGTTTTACCACAATCTAAACACTTATATCGTATCAGTTGAGCCTGATCACTTTTTCTAAAAAATGAGCCGTGTCGGATAAGCTTTGTTCCGAGATCGGACCGCGGCGAAGGTGGAATACAAAAAGGACAGACTTTCTTCATCTGTCCTTCTCTCAATGCAAACTCTAAGCCCCCACACTCTAAGGGGCCAGTTTAATAAAAATGAGAAGTGGATTTCAATGCCTCTGAAGGCGCTAAGCGCTTCGCTGCATTTCTTTCTTGGGCGTATTTAGCAAGTTGCTGAGCCACATAAGATGTTGTGATCTTATCTGCATACTTCAACAGACCACCCCGGAAAGGTGGAAAGCCTGTTCCCATAATCATCGCGAGGTCTACCTCATGAGGTGTCGCGACAATTTTGTCTTCTTTCATCGCGCGAGCACATTCATTCACCATGGCAAAAACCCCACGCTCTATACATTCTTGTGTTGAATGCGGGTTTGACGGCTGAGAAAGCCCCAGGGCCGAGTAAATACTTTGATCTACATCACCTCGATAGTCTTTTTCATCATAATGATAAAAACCTTGGCGATTCTTTTTACCCAATCTTCCGGATTTCTCGAGAGCCATCATACAGGGAGCTAACTCCACTCGATCTCCAAAAGCTTTGATAAAGATTTTGAGAACCTTAATGCACACATCAAGACCGACCTCATCCATCAAAGCAAAGGGTCCCATGGGCATTCCGAATTCTTTCACATAGGCTTTGTCCACGGTCTCAATACTCATGCCTTCTTGTAAAAGAAAGGCCGCTTCTGCCATGTAAGGCAGTAGAAGTCGATTCACGAGGAACCCGGGTCCATCCTTCACCACCACAGGCATTTTTCCCATTTTCTTCGAGAGCTCGTAGATTGTCGCAATGGTTTCGTCCGAAGTTTTCTCGCCTCGAATCACTTCAACCAGTGGCATTTTATGAACAGGATTAAAAAAGTGCATCCCTGCAAAATACTCAGGACGAGGGTGCCCTTTCGACATCTCTGTCACGGAAAGAGATGAGGTATTGGTCGCAATAATCGCATCAGGACGCATTTGACCAGCCGTCTCTCCAATGACTTTTTGTTTAATGCCCATATCTTCAACAATAGCTTCCACCACGAGGTCTAAAATTTTGAAGTCAGCATAATCTGTTCCGCCGGAAATCAAATCTGACTTCTGTGCAAACTGATAGGAATCGATCACACGCTTCTTCACAAGCTTTGCCCAAAGATCATTGGCATGTTTATAGGCTTTACCCAAAGCTTCTTGGTTCAGATCTTTGAGACGAACACGAATCCCTTTATCCGCGGCCACGTAGGCGATTCCGCCTCCCATGGTCCCAGCTCCTAAAATTCCAAGAGCTTTCACCTCTTTCGGCGTCACTTGCACACCTGGAACTCCATTTTGTTTTTTGACCATCTCTGTGAGATCAAAAACATGGATCAAGTTCTTCGAAATATCTGTCACGGCGACTTCACAGAAAGCCTCGCGCTCGACATCCAAGGAACGTTTTCGATTGGAAGATTTGTAAGTTTTCTGAACCACCTCAAGAGCTTTCAAAGGCGAAGGATAGTGTCCATTTGTCGCCTTTAAAGTTTGCTTTTTAGCTTGAGAGAAAACCATCCCCTTCAAAGGACCCTCTAATAGAACATTCATAGCTCCTTTAGGTTGATAGGTCTTACGACGTTTAGCTCCACCGGTTCGGCAGATTTCTTGAATGTACTGAATTGTTTGCTCTTCTAGAAGATTGACATGAACGACTCGGTCCACAAGACCCATCTTCAAAGCCTTCTTCGTATTCACCAATTTGCCACCTAGAATAATATCCAAAGCAGCTTGCAATCCCACAACTCGAGGCAAACGTACACAACCACCAAAACCAGGCAAAATCCCCAACTTCGTTTCAGGAAGACCAATGCGAGTTGAAGAGTCATCAGAAGCAATTCGATAGTCACAGGCTAAAATCAGTTCGCATCCACCTCCGGCACAAGCGCCATGAACAGAAGCAAAGGCTGGAATTTTAAGATCTTCGATCATGTTAAAAATACTTTGCCCCTGGCTGACGGCTTGATCGAA
>DAHVKR010000175.1 GCA_027320785.1 Bdellovibrionales bacterium | reverse complement strand
ATGAGCAAAAGCTTTTAAATAAACATCTTAATCGCGTGACTGACACTTGTATTCCTGAGGGTGAAGCCATTCGTCGTATTGAGAAAGCTGTTTTGGAAGAATGGCAAAAAGCGGATCAAAAAGGAGAGAGATATTTTCCTCATGAATTCATGTATAAGATATTGCTCTCAGGAAAATTAGAGCAATACTATCAAATTGATCCTAAGGATTCTTGGATGTTGGCTGCTGCCGAAAAAAATCTTCCGATGATTGTTCCGGGTTGGGAAGATTCAACCTTAGGAAATATTTTTGCAGGTCATATTATTAAGGGTGATGTGAAGAACGTTCATACAGTTCGAACCGGTATCGAATATATGACCTCATTTGCAGAGTGGTATATGAGCGTCGCCCCCAAGAAACCTGTTGGTTTCTTCCAAATTGGGGGAGGTATTGCAGGTGATTTCCCTATTTGTGTTGTGCCCATGTTAGATCAGGATTTGGAGTATGAAAACGTTCCTCTATGGAGCTATTTTGCCCAAATTTCGGACTCCACAACCTCCTATGGTTCATACTCTGGGGCCGTTCCTAACGAAAAGATTACCTGGGGTAAGCTCGCCATCGACACCCCAAAATTCGTAGTGGAATCAGATGCTTCCATCGTAGCCCCCCTTATATTCGCTTATGTGATGGGGGTCTAAAAGCGACCCTATGACTTTCCGAGGGGCTCGACTATTTCTCAGTAGACGAGGAACTGAGGCTTAGGGTAGTGTGTTTTTTAAGCAATTTTTGAGAAACCGCGTTTTTTTTAGGATCCAAGTGTTTTGAGTGTCCCCGGTTGTCTCGCGAAAGGAAATGTATGTCGAACAAGAAAATTTATGTAGGGAACCTGCCCTACTCAGCCGGAGATTCTGATTTGGCCGATAAATTCGGTGCATTCGGAACTGTAGAGTCTGCACGTATCGTAACTGATCGTGATACCGGTCGCTCAAAAGGTTTTGGCTTTGTAGAAATGGCCACTCCTGAAGATGCAGGTAAAGCCATCGAGTCTTTAAATGGTTCAGAATTCATGGGCCGTAAGATGATGGTTTCAGAAGCTCGCCCACAAGAGCCCCGTTCTGGTGGCGGTGGTGGTGGCCGTGGTGGATTCCGCGGTGGACCTCGTGGCGGTGGCGGCGGCGGTCGCGGTGGATTCCGTGGTCGTGACCGTATGGACAGCGGCGACGAGCAATAGTATTTTTTAATATTCAAAAATTCTAAAGGGCTGTTGAAAAACAGCCCTTTTTCTTTTTCGATTCTGTCGATACTCCAAAGAAAATGTTCTCGAAGAAAAAATTAGATGGCGACGACTTCTTTGATTTGAGGGAAGGCCTCACGAAGTCGGACTTCAACACCCTCTTTAAGAGTGGCTTGAGAGCTAGGGCAGCCGGCACAGGCGCCTCGCATATGCAGATAAACAATATCATTTTCCATTTTCGCAAATAAAATATCTCCGCCATCGAGAGCGACAACCGGGCGGATTTCACGATTCAACAGAGCTTTAATTTCTTTGATTAAAGGAGTGTCGTTAGCATCACCTTCGTCCTCAGAGGTTAGATGAGAAACCTCCACAACAATGGGCTCACCACGATCAATATGCTCTTGAATCAAGCCAGCTAAAGGCTCTGCTAAGACGGACCACTCGACCCAATCTTGCTTACTGACAGTGATGTATTGGGGACCTACGAAAACACTTTGAGTCCAAGGAAATCCAAAAATTTTGGCAGCCAGAGGAGAGCGTTCCGTTTCTTGGGCCGTCGGGCACTCAAATCCCACAGCGGTCACTTCAAAAGGCAGGTTAAACTTCAGAGTCGTAGGGTTCGGAGTGGACTCAAAAGTGACTTTGGAATGGGAAGTGTTATTTTGTGACATAATTCCTCTTAAGATCTGACTAACGCAGTGTTGCGGCCTGTGTACCTAGAAGCGTTTATAAGCTATTTTGCCTTTTTCTAAAAGGAGAAATTCATGACCCCACGTGTACGCGAGATCCTCAGCTGGTATGGCTCTGATAACCCTGGAACCTTGGCTAATTTGGCCCGTATGATGAATCATGGCAAACTGAAGGGAACAGGAAAGTTTGTTATTCTACCAGTGGATCAGGGGTTTGAGCACGGACCGGCTCGATCTTTCGCGAAGAATCCAGATGGCTATGATCCTGATTACCACGTAGAATTGGCAATTGAGGCTGGCTGTAATGCTTATGCCGCACCTTTGGGATTTATTGAATCTGTGGCTCGTAATTATGCGGGCGAAATCCCTCTTATTTTGAAAATTAATAATTCAGATGTTCTTTACGGAAATAAATCTCCAATTTCAGCTCTTTCTTCCAGCGTGGATGATGCTCTTCGGTTAGGATGTACGGCCATTGGTTTTACCATTTATCCGGGATCTAGCGAACGAAAGCATATGTACGAAGAAATTGCTCAGGCTTCTCGAGAAGCGAAAAAAGCGGGCTTGGCAACAGTGATTTGGTCCTATCCGCGTGGTGAGCAGCTTAGTAAAGAAGGCGAGACGGCGATTGATGTTATCGCTTACGCGGCTCAAATTGCGTGTCAGTTGGGAGCTCACATTGTAAAAGTGAAACCACCTTCTGCACACATCGAACAAGACGCCGCTCGAAAAGTTTATGAAGCTCAGGGAATTAAAATTAGCACTTTGGCTGATCGTACACGTCATGTGGTTCAAAGTAGTTTCAACGGTAAACGTATTGTGATTTTCTCTGGTGGTGAGGCTAAAGGAACCGATGAGCTTCTTCAGGAAGTCAAGCAATTGGCCATGGGTGGAGCTTTTGGCTCCATTATGGGAAGAAATGCTTTCCAAAGACCGAAGAAAGAAGCCATTGCCCTTCTTCACAGTGTGATGGAAGCTTTTGCGGGAGCTAAAACTGAATGAGTGAACATCAAGATAATCCCATCAAAGCTGAAAAAAGAAAAAAGCTTCATGCTTTAAAAGAGAAAGGTATCAACCCTTACCCTTATACATTTGAAAGAAAAGGGAACTGCGAGCAAATTCGTCAAGAATACTCTCAACTTCAATCAGGTGAGAAAAAAGAGGAGACTCATTTTAGCTTGGCAGGGCGAGTGATGACTTTTCGAGCCATGGGAAAAGCGAGTTTCTTTAACCTCCAGGACATGACAGGAAATTTGCAAATTTATGTCAAGACAGAGGAGCTTTCTCCGGAAGATAAGATCGCTTTTGAGCATCTTGATTTAGGTGATATCGTTGGTGTTGAAGGATATGTTTTTAAAACACAAAAAGGCGAAGTTTCTCTTTACACAAAAAAATTCTCGATTTTGACGAAGACTTTAGAGCCTTTGCCTGAAAAATTTCATGGTATTCAAGATGTCGAGATTAAATACCGTCATCGACATTTGGATTTGATTTCAGACGTCGAGTCGCGAAAGGTTTTCCTGACACGCTCTCGAATCATTCGAGAAATTCGCAACTTTCTAGATGGTCGTGGCTTTTTGGAAGTTGAAACACCAGTCTTGCAGCCCCTCTATGGAGGAGCGGCGGCGAAGCCCTTTAGTACTCATCATAATGCTTTGGATATGAAGCTCTTCATGAAAATTTCTCCAGAACTTTATTTGAAGCGTTTGATTGTGGGAGGGTTTGATAAAGTATACGAGATTGGGAAAAACTTTCGTAACGAAGGAATTGATCGATCTCACAATCCCGAGTTCACCATGCTCGAATATTACGAGGCGTACACAGACTACAATTATCAGATGAAGCAATTCGAAGATTTAGTTTGTCATGTTGTGAAGGCCATTAAAGGCAGCCTGAAGTTTGAATATCAAGGGAAAGAAATTGATTTCACTCCGCCTTGGAAGAGATTGACTGTTTTAGATGGTATTCAAGAGTATGCGAAAATAAATCCGGATGATGAAAAAACTGTGGATGAGTATTTAAAAGTTCATGGTGAAAAGAAAAAGGATTATTCGAAACTAAAACTGGGTGAAAAACAAATTGCTGTTTTTGAAGCAGCTGTAGAGCCTCATATCTGGAATCCGATTTTTGTAATGGATCATCCTGTGGAAATTTCACCATTAACGAAGATTCATCGAAAAGACCCTCGTCTGGTTGAACGCTTCGAGCCTTTTGCTGCGGGAATGGAAATTGGAAATTCT
>DAHVKR010000174.1 GCA_027320785.1 Bdellovibrionales bacterium | reverse complement strand
GTTTTTGCAGATGAGACTCTTTCTCTGATGTCTCTTGAATAACATGGGCTAATTTTGCGCGAATTTCAGACTCAGTCTTTTGAACTGTCTTTTCCTTGAGATCCTCGACTAGCTCTTGTCCTAATTTTGTATGCTGTTCGATAATCTCAGTCCCGCGCATTTCAGCATCTTTCACGCGATTTTGAAAGTAGGCCTCCGCCTCTTTTCTAATTCTTTCTGCTTGATCGTAGATGCTCTGACAGGATTCTTTAACTTTATCTTCATTCTCAAGTAAAATTTGTGCAGCTTTCCTTTTGGCTTCCGAAACCAATCCCTGACCCTCAACTTGCGCCGCTGAAATAATTTCTTCTTGTTTTAAGAGAGTCTGATTCTCCATATTACGTACTTTTTCATTTGTAACTTGCGTAATATGGTCTGCCTGCATCTGGGCAGATGAAATAATCTCCTGTGCCTTATGATGACTCGCCTTTATAATAGCTTGGAGATTGTCCTTTTCTTGGCTGGGTAAAAGACTTTCTGCTATATAGTCTGTCTTGAAATGCTTTTCGAGAACTTGAAACTGTATAATCACATCTGAAAGACCCAGCTTGATCTCATCTGTTGGTTTGATATGTGTCAGGCGCTTAGGCTCGATTTTTTCCCCATTTAGGAAAGTCCCATTTGAGGACTCCTGATCCATAATATAAACTTCGCCTCTTTTGACAGTGACCAATAAGTGGAGTCGACTAATCCCTGCTTGAGGAATAGAAAGCACACAATCGGGCGCTCGCCCGATGCTAAAAGATGTGCCGTCGATTACTTTCTGCAAACTTCCTTCGGAAGTTTTGATCGTTGCGACGACACATTCCAATTCGCCTGTGCCTTCAAATAGCTTTAAAACTCCCACTCACCACCACTTTTACAGTTCATCATGAAGCCTTCGTTGGCTTCATTTTTTTCACATCATCAAATTCACGACCTCTAGGATTTTTTTCCGTTTCAAGTCGAATAGCTTCCTCAGCCAAGGCTTCAGTTGGGTCTCGATGCTCATCAAAGTTATGTTCACCAGCTGGGATATCGTTATTATCAGATCGATACCACAGTAGATCCAAAGCGCTCTCAAATCGATCAATCATAGATACGTAGGATCTCTCAGGAGAAAAGTACGTATTCCATAAATGCAACATCAATGAAAAAGTAATACCAAATATGGAAGAGTGCATTGCAAACGCAATCTCATTCAAGAATTTATCCATAATAAGTTTTGAATTTTCCATATCAGTTAAGTTCATGCCACCCAATTCAGGCAGACCTTTTGCTATACCTATAAATGTTCCCAAAATACCGGCCACAACAAATAAACCCGGAAGAATCGACACAATCTCATTGATAGTTGAAATTTGAAAAATACCGAAAACTCGATTAAAGCATGGGTTATGCTGAAATGTAGATTTTGTAATCTGCAAAAGTTTAGGCGTCTCATTTGTCCACTTTAAAAACTTCAGCTGTTTTAATATGTCTTTTACGAGCCAAGCACTTCCCTGCTTAACTAAAAATACACGATCATTCCAGTCCATCACTTTATCATATTTACGTCTTCTATATTTTTCGCGTACCTCAAAAACTTCATAATATGTTTTTTCCAAAATCCGCTTCGTCAACACATAGAAAGAGACATTATGAACTTTCCCAGGCACCTCTGAGTCCATAAAGTAATGAACTCTCTTTTCAAACTCACGGGCAAACCACTCATGCCTCTTGACCGTGTAGTTAATGAGGTATCTCGTCGCGATCCCAACTAAAAAGACAAGAGCCATTGCCCATGGGAGAGTGGCTACAAAATACTCCCCGAATTTAGCGAATGAATCCATGTTATCTCCTTCTCTTATTTCTTATCATCAAAACTAAATTTAATTATAACCCGTTGAGCTTTCCTACAATCATGCGTATCACAGAAGTTTTTGCTCGATGGGTTCCTTACATTATCTAACTTCGCTGCCAAAAAGCTTCTTCCCGTCACCTTAATCAGTGGTAGTAGATCTTTTTGATAAGTAAAATTCATCTTCGAATCATCGAAAATATGTCTGAAAATAGATCTGGCACGTCGATAACTTAAATCCATATTATAGTCGACGGCCTTGCGAACACTCGGATTTAAAGACTTTGGATCGACATACTTGCCTTGGTAAGTTGGAGACGAAAATCCGATGATTTCGACAGATGTAATTTTGTCTCGAAGTTTTGTATCTCCAAATAAGGCTCTTGAGTATTCAGGCATAGCCTTTTTTAAGACTTCTTTCATTTGGGGTTTTAACTTTGACGAATCGTTATCAAAGTAAACATCTCCAAAGTTGATAACAACCTCACCTGTGCGTCCATCGATATCAGCTTTAACACCAGCCTTTGCAAACCCTTCTCGAATACGTTTTGCAATTTCTCGACGAGCATCCGCCTCAGCTTTGGCTTTTGCTAAATCTCCAGATAGTTTTCCAATTTGTCCTTGAGCCTGTCCCAATTGTCCCTTTAATTGACCCACTTGCCCTTTAACTTGGCCGAGTTGACCCTTTACTTGACCCAGCTGTCCTTGTGTCGCCATTAATTGACCCTTTGCTTGACCTAACTCATTAGACACTTGACCCAACTGACCCTTTACTTGACCGAGTTGCCCTTTCGTTGCAGCCAATTGGCCTTTTGTTTGTCCTAACTCATTAGACACTTGGCCGAGTTGACCCTTTACTTGACCTAATTGATTTTTTGTCTGACCCAATTCGGCACCCGTTTGTGCCAACTGGCTTTGTGTTTGCGCCAATTCTTGACGAGCCTGTCCTAATTGACCTTGAGTCGCATTCAACTGCTGCTGATAAGCAGCTGCTTGCTCATGAAGCTTGTCTAAACGACTCTGAGCTTCTTCTTTTGCTTTAGCCATCTGTGCTTTAAAGGCTTTTGCTGACATTTGTTTTTCTTTATAGGCTTGTTTGAGTTGTTTCAGTCTATGATCAAGCTTTTTGTTCGCTTCATCGATCTTGCGCTCGTTAGCAGCAATTTCCTGCTGCTTGCTCGCCACATCTGTTTCAAGCTTAGCAATGTCAGCATTTTGTACTTCAATCGTATCATCTTGTTTTTCAATGACACCTTCACGACGCTTAATCTTTGTTTTAGCAATGGTATTTGCATTGATTATGTTACGAACCATCTGTTGGTATTCGTTCAATGCCTTTTCTTTCGTTTCTTGCTCATGCATCTTACGCGCCAGTTTAACGCGCTCATCATGGGACTCCTCTTGCAAAAGAGATAATTTGTCCATGAGTTCATTGTATTGTTGAGCTTCCGCTGGCGATGCTTCTTGATTCAGATAATCTTTTCTAACAGAGTCATACATCTTAAGTTGGTTTTTTAGATCTTCTACTTCCATCGTGAGTTTTTTATTTTCAACTTGAGCTTGAAGACCGCTCGTTCCCGTTCGAAGACTGGCTGTCACGTAAAGTAGCAAAAAGACAACGCTCATTCCCAAAAATAGGTCTGAGTATGACGTCCAAAAACTGTCGTGAGCTCCACCCTCTTTGTTACGATCGTAGTTGAATGACATGACTTCCCCTTTTTTCTCTTATTTCTTATCGAATGATCAGGGGTTTAAGTTGACTCGACTCCGGTCCTAAAAGGGTTTTAATAATAAAAAAGGCCAGCTGTCAGCAGCTGGCCTTCGATCAAAGTCTAGCTCAAAAAGTCATTATCGATTGAGCTTTAGTCCATCCTTACCAATCCATTTTCCACGAGGACGGTAAATTCGATTTTTAGCGTATTGCTCCTGGGCGTGCGCGATCCATCCAGAAACACGGGATACAGCAAAAATTGGTGTATAAAGATCAGTTGGAATTTTCATTGAGTAGTAAACAGTGGCGGAATAAAAATCCACATTAGGCATTAAACCCTTTTCTTTAAACATCGAATCGTCAATCAGAGCTGACATTTCATAAAGTTCTGGCTCGCCCATTTCTTTTGTCATTTTCTCTGACATTTTTCTAAGAATAGCTGCTCGCGGATCACCATGTTTGTAAACTCGATGACCAATCCCCATCACTTTTTCTTTCGCAGCGATGGCGTCCTTCACAAAATCTTTGGCTTTTTCGACTGTTCCAATTTTTTTGAGCATCAAAATCACTTGTTCATTAGCTC
>DAHVKR010000173.1 GCA_027320785.1 Bdellovibrionales bacterium | reverse complement strand
CTTAAAACCTTGGGATGTGGCAGCGGGGCAACTTCTTGTTGAAGAAGCCGGTGGGACAGTCGTGAACAAAAAAGGAGAGAGACATTCTCCTTATGATTCATACATTATTGCTGCGAATTCTCAGATCCTTCCACTTTTGTCTAGGAAAATTCAGACCACTTAGGAAGAGAGTCAAAACCCTGACAGCCGTCATTGTTTTTCTCTGATATTTGGCACCTTCTTCATTTCGAGAGGTGCTTAGATCCAATCAAATCTTTCTCGATCACTTAAGCAGACAAAAGGCCTGTTGGCATTTTGGTTGCTTATAAATGAGTTGAAGACGTGTTTTTAATGACGTGATCAAGGAGGATCTCGTGGCCGAGCAAAAAGCAGCAGCCGAAAGTCCAGCACCCGCCGCCCCATCAGGAGGAGGAGGCCAGCAAGAGCCCCTTCTGTTTATCATTCTTGCTGTAGTCAATATGCTGATTGTAGTGGGTGTGGGGTTTATGCTTTACGCGGGAAAAAAGAAAGAAGCTGCAAAACCAACACTCGACCAAGTTGTTGCGGGTGAAAAAGAAACAGAAAACAAAGAAGCACACGAACAAAAGGACTTTGTTGGGAAAGTTGTGCCATTGGAGACATTTATTGTGAACTTGGCGGGTTCAAAAGGTCGTCGTGTAGCCAAGGTCAATATGGAGCTTGAATTAAAAGACTCTGAAGATGATGGAAAGCTTCAAGCTGAAATTGAGCAAAGAAAAGCTCAAATTCGCGATATCATTATCATTATTCTATCGTCTAAAACTTATGAAGAAGTGTCGACTCGTGAGGGAAAAGATAACCTTCGAAATGAAATTAAAGACACGATTAACTCGTTCATAACAACAGGTAAGATTTCAAACGTATTCTTCACAGAGTTTATTTATAACTAGGGGAAATGGATGAATCAGGTTTTATCACAAAGTGAAGTTGATGCTCTCTTAGCTGCTGTTTCTGACGGAGAAGTTCAAACGGCAGAAAACGGTGGCGAAGCCGGCGGAAGCGGCAATGTCAAAGTTGATGATAAGAAGGTTGTGGCTTATGATTTAACCAGCCAAGATCGTATTATTCGTGGCCGCCTTCCTCAGCTTGAAGTTATTTATGAAAAATTCATGAGAGCGTTCCGCGTTTCATTGTCTTCTTCTCTTAGAAAAATTGCTTCTATTTCTTTGACGAGCACAGAGTTTTTAAAGTTTGGTGAGTTTATTAATACGCTCCCCATGCCCACTTGTATGTCTGTCCTTCGTTTTGTGAATCTCCGTGGTTCAGCTCTCATGGTGATTGAATCCAAATTAGCTTATGCACTTGTCGATAGCTTTTTTGGAGGTGCCGAACGTCCTTTTACTAAAATTGATGGGAAAGAGTTTACCCCTATCGAGCTTTCTATAGTTAGAAAAGTTGTTGAACTTGCGATCAGCGATCTTGAAGCCGCTTGGGCCTCTGTTGAGAAAATTGGTTGTTCTTTTGTGAGAACTGAGCAGAATCCTCAATTTGTTGGGATTGTGCCTCCAACAGATGTTGTGATTGCCTCTACTTTTGATGTGGAGTTGGAAAATGCAACAGGCACCATTTCAATGGTTGTTCCTTACGCGACTATTGAGCCTATCAAACAAAAACTTTCATCAGGCTTTCAAGTTGAATCTGATCAAACAGATAAAAAACTTTGGACAGCTATTATTAAAGAGCAGCTGATGGAAACGTCTCTCGATATAAAAGTCAATTTAGGAGAAACTGAAATTCGTCTGTCAGACCTTATGGGTTTAAAGACAGGAGATGTCATACCTCTCACGCAAGATGCGACGGGCGAGCTCAATATTCAAGTTGAAAATGTTAACAAATTTAAAGGTTACTACGGAAACCATCACGGTACGGTTGCAGTTCAAATAACTCGACCTATTGAGAAATAACGGAGGAATCATGTCAGAAGATTCATTAGAGAACCTGGCTGATAAATTAGCAGAAGAGGCTGAGGCCGCAGAACAAAGCGACAAGAAGTCTGGTGGCGATGATGCCTCTAGCGGAAGCTCAGGTGGTCAGGCGAAAGATCGAAACCTGAACTTGATTCTCGATATTCCATTGCGTGTAACAGTGGAGTTAGGGCGCACAAAAATGCCTGTGAGTGAGTTATTAAATCTGACTCAAGGAAGTGTTGTGGAACTCAGCAAGTTGGCGGGAGAGCCAATGGAAGTTCTTGTTAATGACAAGCTCATCGCGAAAGGCGAGGCCGTTGTTGTGAACGAAAAGTTTGGGGTCCGCTTAACAGACATTATTTCACCTACAGAGCGTGTTGAGTCTTTGAAGTAAGTGAGGTTTCGATGAAGTTTGGTATTGTGCTGAGTCTTATTTTGATGTTTGCTATGCCTGTTTTTGCAGAGGAAGCTTCTGTGGAGACTTCTCAAGCTCCGGCGGCAACAGAACAAGTTACAGCCACTTCAGAGGCGCAGATCCCATTGGCAGTTGAAAAGCCGAAGTCGGAAGATCAAATTCCTGTTCACTTCAATCAGATTAAGAAAAGTGAGTCTCCCGCTGCGGCCAATGGACGTCTTTTTATGACTTTTGGAATTTTAACCGTGGTTTTAGGGCTAGGTTATTACTTGGCCAAACGCTATGGTCGCCCCCGTAATTCTCCGAAAACAAACATCAAAGTTTTAACTCAGCATTATTTAGGACCCAAGAAAAGCTTGGCCATAGTTCGCGTAGCAGGTGAATCTATTCTGATTGGTGTGACTGATAATAACATCAGTATGTTGAAGTCATTATCGTTACTCGATGACGAAATTCCCGAAACTTTTACAAATTCATCTTTTGGCGAAACTCTTAATGAAAAAAAGGAAATCTCAAGAGAACCCGCGGGAGCTGGACCGATGGCGAGTTCCGATAACTCAGAAGAGTTTTCCATTCGCCACATTAAGGATGTCGTGAGTCTTAAACTTAAGGGCATGAGGAGAGACTTGTGAAAAAATGGGGATTAAGCTTATTCGCAACGGTTTTATTGTTTGGAGTTGTTTCACATGCGCAATTGACTTTGCCAACTGTTAACTTAGGTTTTAAAACGACAGATAACCCAAATGAAATCGTTAATGCTATTAAGCTAGTTCTCATGATGACAGTATTAACTTTAGCGCCGGCCATCTTGATTATGATGACTAGTTTCACGCGCATTATTATTGTCTTTTCCTTTTTGAGGCAGGCTGTGGGTGTTCCCCAACTTCCTCCGAATCAAATTTTGATTGGTTTAAGTCTTTTTTTAACCCTTTTTATCATGGGGCCCGCCTTTAAAGAGATAAATCAAAATGGTGTTCAGCCCTATATGTCAGGTAAAATCAGCCAGGACGACGCCGTGACAGCATCCCTTGCTCCGCTTCGTCGCTTTATGTTTGCGCAAACTCGAGATACTGACTTATCACTTTTTGTTGGGTTGGCACGTATTGGAGCTCCTAAAACCAGAGCTGATGTCCCAACAATGGTTTTAGTTCCGTCGTTTATTTTGTCTGAACTTCGAACGGCTTTTCAAATCGGATTCATTATTTTCCTTCCATTCCTTGTAATTGATATCATTGCTTCGAGTGTTTTAATGGCCATGGGGATGATGATGTTACCTCCCGTGGTGATTTCGTTACCATTAAAGGTCATGCTATTTGTTTTAGTTGATGGTTGGGGCCTACTGGTTGGGTCCATGGTCAAAAGCTTCGGGTAGGATGCAATTGCAATAGGAGGGATTCATGAATGAAGATCTCGTTTTAAAATTAGGGCAGGATGCTTTAAAGACAACAGCGATGTTGGCGTCTCCACTTTTACTGAGCACGCTTGTCGTGGGTTTGATTGTTTCGATCTTTCAAGCATTGACTCAAATTAACGAGGCGACTCTAACATTCGTACCAAAGATGATTGTTATAGCGCTTATCATTATTTTAGCCGGCCCTTGGATGTTAGATGTCATGACACATTATACATCCGACCTCTTTCAAGGACTGGCGATGATGGTTAGAGAATAAAACTAATTGGAGACTGAGTGTTAATAGGAAAAGTTTTTAACGACATACAAGTTATTCTGTTCGGGCTTATTTGGCTTCGAATGGTAAGCTTTGTAGTTTCATCAGCTTTTCTAGGTTCACCCTCAGTTAATGTACCGATTAAAGTTCTTTTCTCTGTTGT
>DAHVKR010000172.1 GCA_027320785.1 Bdellovibrionales bacterium | reverse complement strand
CATGGAGGAACATCGGCAGGGCTGGGAGTTTTGGGTATCTCATCTAAGACAGACTCACTTTGAGGGAGGGCCGCCGTAGGCGGAGGAGTTGCTGGGGTGCTAGCCTCTGGGGTAGGAGTGATTTCTAAACTTGCGTCAGAGGACTCGGAGGGGGTTGTAACTTCTTGAGTTGGATGAGGTGTTTGAGTCTGACAGGCTGAAGCAATAAAAAGTAAAAAAATCAGAATTCCCTTTAAGTTATGAGTCATACTGAATCCTTTCAATGTCTTTTATGATGGAGGGATTGAGCCAGGATGTAAAGACCCTTCTTGCGCTGCTCAAAAAAGGTTGCTTCAGAAGAAACCCAGCTTCATGATCTAAAACGTCTTATGAAAAACGTCAGATTTTGGCTGCCCTCAATGTTAATGGCTCTTTTTATAGCTGTGTTCATGACGGGCTCCGTGATTTTTTATACTCGCGTACAAAACGAGCTCCGATCTACACAATCAGCTGTAGTAGCTAAAGCTATTTCGTTTGGTCTGTACATTGAAATAAAAGATATCACGCGGTTGTTGGCTGCCATTAGTCAGTTTCAATCCATGAAGGGTATCCAAAGTCGCGATGTTTATAATATGATTGCAAAAGTCTTACTTCAAAAATATCCCGACTTTTTTTATGGCGTTAATTACGTAAGCCCTCAAGGCTATATTATGAATGTTTATCCAGTTAAGCCCAACGAAAAAGCTTTAGGGAAAAACTTACTTGAAAGAGAAGATTTGAAATCCTACTTGGAAACATCAAGGGATTTAAAGACCACTGCAATGTCTCACCGTTTGTTGACCTACCAAGGAATTTACGCAGTGGTTATTTATCAACCACTTTTTGATGAACACCACCACTTTAAAGGCTGGCTTAATGTCTTGATCGATATAGATCATTGGCTACTGGCACAAACTAGAGCTCAAGGGTGGGATAACGCTTTTGTACAAATGACGTGGGTGGGACCTCATGAAAATCAAGCGGCTATCGTTGGACCGCATGTCTCTCAGCGATTTTCATCTGACTTTAAAATTCTAAATCAAAACATTCGTATCACGGTTGGATGGCCGGAGGCCTCTATTACGAGTGTCCACAATCGTCATTTCCTTATATTATGGTTATCAGGCATTGTTTTAATTTTGATTGTTTTTTATTTACTGTATAGACAAGGGTATTTTACATATAAACTTTCACAGTTTAACGAACAGCTTTCGATTAAAAATATTCTTTTAAACTCTTTGACTCACGATATCGCCAGCCCTCTTTCAACCATTAGTCTGACTTCAGAGCTTATTTTCCAAAAACAAGGTGAAAGTATTTCTGAAATACAAAAAGATCGAATTCGAAGTAATTTTTCAACTTTGCAAGAGATGCTTTCTAGTGTTCGAAACTTAAGTCGTCTCGAGTTGACGAAAGATAAACTCAAATTGCAATCGATCAATTTATCTGAAGCTGTAAACAAGTCGCTTCAAATTATTCAAGCACTTGCTGAAGAGAAACAGATTCGATTCCAAACTCAAAATTTAGATCAAGATCTTTATGTAGAGGCGGATGAGAAAACGCTTATTAATAACGTGATTCCCAATGTTTTATCCAATGCGATTAAGTTTACGAAGCCCCAATCGACAATTTTAATTACGGTTCAGAAATCAAAGGACGAAATTTGGCTTCAAATCTCGGATCAGGGACAAGGGTTTTCTTCAGAGGAAGTTCAAAGTTTCAACCAAGGGGAGCTACTTTCGACTAAGGCTGGAACTGCAGGAGAAGAAGGGTCGGGTTTGGGGCTCGCGCAAGTCTTAGGCTTTATGCATCTATATGGAGGAACCGCCATTATAGGGAATTCGGCACGTGGGGCCGTCATAAAATTGCAGTTCAAAGCTTCTGAAGGCACGCATTAGAAACAATCTTCTTGAACAAAATTGAAGTGTTATGAGACGCTCTTGTTTTACGCGAGAGGTCCAAAATGTCTGATAAAGTGATTCATGATGCCCCGAATTTTTTAAAGCAAATTATCGAAAAAGATATCGAGTCAGGAAAACACAATGGTCAGGTTATCACGCGTTTCCCGCCCGAGCCCAATGGCTATCTTCATTTAGGTCATGCCAAGTCCATTTGTTTGAACTTTGGTTTAGCTGAAGAATTCGGAGGGCGCTGCCATCTTCGTTTTGATGATACCAATCCAGACACTGAAGATGTGGAGTATGTGGAGTCCATTAAGGAAAATATTAAATGGTTAGGCTTTGATTGGGGCGAACATCTATATTTTGCTTCAGACTATTTTCAGCAGCTGTATGATTGGGCTGAGCTATTAATTCGAGAAGGTAAAGCCTATGTTTGCAGTTTGAGTGAAGAAGAACTTCGAGAGTATCGAGGTGATTTTAATAGACCTGGGAAAGACAGCCCTTACCGAAACCGCTCGGTCGAAGAAAATCTAGATCTGCTTCGCCGTATGAAGGCCGGTGAATTTGAAGAAGGGGAACATGTCTTACGAGCCAAGATCGATATGAAATCTCCTAATATGAATTTGCGAGATCCTTTAATCTATCGAATTCGCAAAACTCACCATCACCGTACGGGGGATCAGTGGAGTATTTATCCCATGTATGATTATGCTCACCCTCTTTCAGATGCGATAGAAAAGGTGACTCACTCTATTTGTACTCTAGAGTTTCAAGATCATCGTCCTTTTTATGATTGGTGTATTGAGAATCTCCCCACGCCCGGGAATCCTCATCAGTATGAATTTGCTCGAATGAATATGACTTATTTGGTGATGAGCAAAAGGAAACTTCTCCAACTTGTAAAAGAAAAGCATGTTTCTGGATGGGATGATCCTCGAATGCCGACACTTTCGGGTATTCGTCGCCGGGGTTATACGCCGTCTTCTATTCGACTTTTTGCCAAAAGAATTGGTGTTTCAAAGGCCGAGAGCATTATCGATTACGAAATACTTGAAAATTGCGTGCGAGATGATCTGGATGCCAGTGCGCAAAGAGCCATGGCTGTCTTAAAACCTGTAAAAGTTGTCATTGAAAATCTGCCGGATGGACATGTGGAAGAGATTGCCTCCTCTTTGCATCCCAAAAAGCCTGAGTGGGGGAAAAGAACCCTCTACTTTACAAAAGAAATCTACATCGAAGAATCCGACTTTATGGAGAACCCTGACTCGGATTTCTTTCGATTATCACCTGGGAAAGAAGTTCGTCTTCGCAATGCCTATGTGATTAAGTGTAAAGAGGTCATTAAGGATTCAGCAGGGAAAATCCAAGAGCTTCGATGTGAGTATGACAAAGCGACTTTAGGGGGAAAGCCCACTTCTGATGGCCGTAAAGTCAAAGGAGTCATACATTGGGTATCGGCTCAAAAGTGTATTGAAGCAGAAGTTCGAATTTATGGTCGTCTTTTTAAAGTTCCAGATCCAGAAAATGTTCCAGAAGGACAGGATTTCCGAGTGAACTTGAATCCTGAATCATTGAAGATTACGCCCCATGCGAAACTCGAATGGAGTTTACAAAATGCTGCGGCAGAGGCTCATTATCAATTCGAACGAGTGGGTTATTTCTGTCTCGATTCAAAGGATTCAAAACCAGGTCATCTTGTTTTTAATATGACAGTGGATTTAGCGAGCAGTCGATAAATCTGCAGCGGAAAACCAGCAAGCCAATCGTGGTCCTCGAGGATGAAGAGCACCCTCTTTATAAATGTCCATCCGGCAGGGGTAGCTGGGATAATTATTGATTAAAGTTCTGGTAACGGTTTCTCTTGCCTGCCCAGCGGGGTCTGCGAAGGCCTGATCGGTATCGTAATAAACCTGAAGAGTTTGAATCAGCTGAATACCACTGGTCATGACCCATTGGCATTTGGAGGGATTCGCTGTTTCGGAGCAAAGCTTTAAAGCGGTGGGCTCGACTTCTTGATTGTGAATAAAAAGCTGAGTCAGTGCCGATGATTTTTGAATACGATCATAAAGTCGTGGCAGACAAGTTTGTACGGCAAAAGTATCCGCTTGTCCCTCTGAGGAAGACCAATCTAAATTTTGACCAGGGAATTTCTGATGGGGTGAGCCCCCTAATTTATGGCCGAGTTCATGGCAGATGGTGGCGGCCAGCGTGGGGAGTGTCATGTAACGAGCGCGAACAAAACCTCCCCAAAGTAAAATTT
>DAHVKR010000171.1 GCA_027320785.1 Bdellovibrionales bacterium | reverse complement strand
GCCTGCCAGATTCTGTGTTATTCTAACTCACACCTTTTCTTGGTGAGAAATAATATCATAGAAATTTTCAGCCAGAGTTTTTGCATCCCCTTGAGCTCGATAATAAAATTTAAGATCTGACTCATAGTGAAACTCCTTTACATGGATTCTCACAAGTCGGCCTGATCGCACTTGTTTTTTAACCGAATGGGCCGGAAGCCAACCCCAGCCTAATCCAGACTCAATAACTCGCTTGAGAGTTCCCACATTCGAACTTTCGAAAACAACATCATAGCGAACATTTTTTTCTTGAAACTTTTCCATGAGTTGTTTTTGAAATTGCGGATATTCATCACAAAAAAGAACAAGCGGATATTTTTTTACCTGAGTAATTTCAATTTCAGGAGCTGATTCAATTTGAGTTCCACTTCCAACAAGCCACATTTCTTCTTTTAAAAGAAATTTTCTTTCAAATCCCTCAAGGGATACGCCAAATTCTTTTTGAACATCTGGCAAAATAAGAATATCAAGTGCTCCTTTTTTAAAAAGCTTCACCAGATCTTCACCTTTTTCATAATCCACCTTAACAGATAGATCAGGATTAAACTTAAGAAGACGACTCATAATCGGTGACATCAAATGCAAGCCTAATGAATTCAAAGTTCCAATCTTAAGCGTCCCCTGCATATCCGCACCCATTGAGCGAATTGCAACCTCAGCTAATCCAACTAGTTGAAGAATTTTTTTTGCATGCTCGTAAAGTATCTCGCCTTGAGGGGTCGACTTGATCTGACGGACTCCACGGACAAGGAGATCGACCCCTAACTCCTCTTCTAAATTTCGAATTTGCTGAGAAACAGCTGGTTGAGTTAGAAAGAGCTTGTCGGCTGCTGCCGTCATACTTCCCTCTGAAATAACTGTGACAAAAGTCGAGAGCTGTTGCAAATTCAACATGACGATATCCTCCGATGTCTTATATGATCATAAAAAATACTTATAGGAAAGCATCATGAATCGCTTCAGTTTTTTTGTTCTTTTGTCCGCGCTAGCCTTCTCAACCTTGGTCCAGGCAAAGGTATTCCGTAATGCTTACATAGCCTTTGAAATGCCTGACGATTGGAATTGCAATCTTGAGCAAACAGAGTGGGTTTGTCGATCAACTAAACTGCCTGACATGAAAGAAGCTATTATCATTTTAACCGCAAAAGAAGTGGGACCAACTGATTCTTTCGAACAGTATGAAGGCCACCTGAATAGCCCCATCGTCTCTGCAGCTCAAAAATCAGCAACGCAGTCAAAAGTTGTCTATAAAGCGAAGTCTTACTTAATCAATAATCAGAAATGGCTTGATGGGCTTCATCTTGGAAGCGAAGTTCCTAATTACTACACACGCTACATGGCCACAATTAAAAATAGGATCGCAGTTCTCGTAACATTTTCTGCTCATCAAAAGTATTATTCAAAGTACAGCACTATGTTTTACAATGCGATTATGAGCATGCGGGTCATCGCTTCCCAAAATCTAGCGAATCGACCTGAGATGGGGCCCCTTCGCCCTGGAAGCGAAACGATTGGTCAAAATATAAACGCAGCTATGCCTGCTGACATGTACTCAGGACAAGATGAAACAAAGAAAAGTGGCAATACAACTCTTCTTTTAGGCTTACTTCTTATTTTATTTGCTGGCCTTGGATACTATATCTACCGCAAGAAAAAGAAATAATTCATTTACTGCTGATAAAGCTCAAATGCGAAAGTCTGATTTGTATCTTTAAGTTTTAGAACAATAATCTGGCGGGGCGTAGTATAGCCCACCATTTTACCAATTCTAAGTTCTGTATTTTCGTTTTGCCAGACAGCTTCTGTATCATGCTGAGGATCAGCTCCTGTTAAAACAGCGTCACCTTCTGCAACAAGCTGTTTTTTATGCCCCACCACTTTCATGACTTTGTAGTGTCTTTCTTCTAGAACAATATTTTCTTTACTCAAGATAAGAAGATATTTCTCTTTTTTATTACGAACATCTACTCCCTGAACGTGAACAGAAGAGTCAGGTAATATCATGGCGGAGGACGCTGTGCCCACTGCTAAAACGGCTGACAATGCTAACTTAAAAAGACTCATGAAAATCACCTCGTTCGTATCGGAACCCGGCCATTTAAAACTTTATATTTATCTTTGTAAAGGCGGTGAACTCAGCTCGAAGATTTTACATGACCGTGACAAGAATGAGCCTCTCAAAACAAATCTACTTCCAACTGAAGTGTCAATATCTTCGACAGTTTCAAAAGCTCTCTCAACTTGAGATTTAAATCTGCATTTTTCTCTGCCCCAAAGTGAGAAATCAGGGAGATCTCAAAACACCCTTATTAGGGAACATGCTAACATTAAAGCGTAAAGTTTAATTAATCTTTCCTAACCGCTGTACGTTTTGGTACGTAACAGGAGGATTTATGATGGCATCGAAACAGGCTCGACCTGTAGCTCTGTCTGCTTTTTTAAAGGCGTTTACATGCGCACTTCTTTCTACGTCTTTTGCATTGACAGCTCAAGCCCACTCAAGAAATCATGATCAATCCGATTCAAGAAACAACAAGTACAAAGTAAACTTCCTAAGCTCATCATTTCAAAAGTCCGCCAATGGTCCTTCATGCCATCGTCACGACAATAAACATTATGATGATTCTCACTGGAAAAGATGGTTAGCTTATTCTCGATGGCACCACCATCGTCGACATAAATTACCTCAACCCCCTCCAGGGTACTGCCCTGTTACCTTCCAAAAGAAAGTGGATGCTGTAAAAGTACAGGGTTCTCAAATCTATTTAAGTCTTAATGATCTTGATTTTTTAAAAAATCCTTATTTCCGCCTCGAAGAAGCTGACTTTAATCTCGTTCTTTCTGGAAATATTGAAAAAGAAGAATCTATTGCCATTTCTTTAAATGGCCTGAAGGCCGTTCACCCAGGTCACTCACGTCTAAATGAGGACGTTAAATGCAATCAAAGGCGCCAATACAGTAAAACTCAATTTAAACTTAACGAGTTCTCTTTGAATGGTGAAAAATTTGAGCGCTATATAGCTCGAATTGTCAAAAATAAAGGTCTCCTTAAAATTTCTATTTTAGGACATCATTCGAAAATTCTTTCTGCAAGTGTCACATTTAAAGGATCCATCTATAACCCTTGCGGAAATCCTAATCCAAACCCCGATCCTAATCCTCCACCACAAGAGGATTTAAGCCTCTATGCAGTCCACATAGACTCTGTAAACCCAACTGCAAACCCAACGTCCTCTACGACGATGACAGTTGCTTTTTCGAGCACAAATACGGATGGAACTTATTGGTGTTCTTTAGATCAAGCTACATTTGATAAGTGTCAGTCCCCTGTATCTTACGCCACACTTGCGACAGGATCACATACATTTCAAGTTTTTGCGACAACTCCAGGGGGAATTGACGGCGCGAAAGCTTCATACTCATGGACCGTCGATAGATCTCAGCCTGTCGTCACCATTACGAACGCAGCTCAACTACCGACTCTAACTAACAAGTCCAATATTGCTTTTGCTTTCACTTCAACAAAACCAAATAGTACATTCAGCTGTACTCTAGATGGTCAAACAACAAATAATTGTCAGTCCCCCATGTCCTATCAGGTCACGACAGAAGGGCTTCATACTTTTTCAGTATCAGCAGTGGACCCTCTTGGTAATGCCAGCAGTGCACCTGCTACATTTCAATGGACTCTTGATTTAACGGCTCCCACCGTCAATCTAATTTCTGCAACCCCATCCGAAACACTGACACCTTCAACAACAAAAGTATTTGTTTTTGCAGCTGACGAAACATCAGATTTCACATGTTCTCTTGACCAAGCGACTGCCGTGCCTTGCCAATCACCTTGGACTCTGAATAATTTAGGTGAAGGATCTCATACGATATCTGTTCAGGCTACGGATATGGCTGGCAATATAGGCAATGCCATGACCTATATTTGGTCCATTGACTTAACCCCTCCTCAACTTGCAATTGGAGCCGTTGTTCCTGCTGCCGGAGTGACTAATTCTCAAAATGTCTCAGTTGAGTTTGCAACTAATGAGCCCAGTACGGTTTACTGTCAGTGGGATCAAAGCCCCGCAACAGTCTGTACTTCACCCTCTACACAATCAGCTCTGCCTGAAGGTGCACATCAACTAACGCT
>DAHVKR010000170.1 GCA_027320785.1 Bdellovibrionales bacterium | reverse complement strand
GTGGTTCAGGCCGTGGTGATGGACGAGGTGGTTCAGGCCGTGGTGATGGACGAGGTGGTTCAGGCCGTGGTGATGGACGAGGTGGTTCAGGCCGTGGTGATGGATTGGGTCCCGGGTATGGTGCCGGCCGATCCCCTCCTCTTAATCCTGCTGGCTCATTAACTTTTTGAGTATCAACGGGTTGGGCCCAACCCAGTGATGTCGTTAATGAGAGCACTACAATTGTGATTAATTTTAAATTCATAGTTCCCCCTGATTCGTGGTTTTGGTTTTATAAAAATCCCCAAAACACAGGAGAGCAATTTATATGCCTCTATTTTTTTGACGAAGTTGACACCACTTTTGTGCAAAACAACAGGATGGGTCGCTTGAAAATTGAAATATCGCATGGCGTCTGCACCTCAAAACTAACAAAGTGACACCAGTTTGACATGTCTCAGGACGAGAGACATAAATATAAATTTGACTTGTTTTGAGAATGTCCAAGAAAAAAATGTCTTAAATTATGAATCATTCGAACAAATCTCGACTCTCAGCTTCGAAACCGTATAATGAATAAGATTATTTAATTTAAATTAAAAGGATATGAGCTTTATGAAGAGACAGAGTCAATTAGCTGACAAGATTTCGCTCGTTGAAAATAATGAAAATGAAACGACTCAGGAAGTGTCTCAAGAAAAAAAGCTTAAAATCAGTTTAAAAAACGCCACAATACTTAAATCCATCGAAGATCTCGTCGACCATACTTTACGCACACACCAAGAAGACTAGATTCCTGATAAACCCATCACCTTCACAAGAATTCTTTTCTCCCGTTGACCATCAAATTCCGCATAAAAGATCTGTTGCCAAGTTCCAAAATCCAATCGCCCTTTTGTAATGGGCGCCGTTAAACTATGATTAGTTAGATAGGACTTTAAGTGAGCATCCGCATTGTCCTCACCTGTTTGATGATGACGGTAATCCAACCCATAAGGAGCCAAGTTTTCAATCCACTTTGAAATATCTTGTAGCAATCCACTTTCAGCATCATTCACATAAACACCCGCTGTGATATGCATAGCGCTCACAAAACAAAGACCATCCTTCACTTTTGACCTTAAGATACAGCCTTCAACAAGCTCATTGATATTCACCAGTGCATAACGTTCTGGAATTCGAATATATAAATATTCCGTATGGTGAGTTTGAGCCCCCCCTTGCTGAAGATGATCGATAATCTGATTTTTAATAAAACCAGGGCACTGATGGGGTTCTAAAAGCCATTTATGTTTCACACTCTTCACTCCGTAATTCCTTCAGGGTTGACTGTCTAATATTTTGACAGAGCACCTGCTCAAATTCAATCCATTCATTTTAATAAATCTATTTCTAAATATCTTTATGAACTTTCAAAGAATCTGGAAAGTTAGCGATCATCTGAGGTACAACATCCCCTCTGGGGGGGGATACCTTGGATCTTTTTATCATCAGTGGTGGATCTCGTGGATTTGGCGAGGCTTTAACAAAATTAGCACTTGATCAGGATCACGGCGTGATCGCGATCTCTCGGTATGAAATCCAGAACACGTCTTCAAATCTTGCTTTTTATTCCATCTCCCATGATTTGTCTGACTTTACTGGTTTAACAGAGAAACTCGAAAAAACCTTGCACCTCTTTGAAACCCATCACCCTTTTGATCTCCAGTCTGTGCATCTTATTAATAACGCAGCCTTGATTGAACCAGTCGGTCCTCTTGTGAATCTTGAACCTGAGGCTATTCAAAAATCAATTCGAGTCAATTTAGAATCCCCTATCCTGTTGACTCAATTCTTTCTTCAACATTTTAATCATTTTGAGGGCTGGAAAACCGTTACAAATATCAGCTCGGGCGCAGCCTTCCGACCCATTCCTTCATGGGAGCTTTATTGTTCTACAAAAGCTGGACTTAAAATGTTTTCAGAAAATTTAGATCTGGATTTAATGGATCAAAAAGCCAAAGTGATCTCTTTTTCTCCGGGAATTATGGATACCTCTATGCAAAAACATATTCGCAGCCTTTCTCCTTCTCAATTTCCACGTGTTGTTGATTTCCAAAAGATGAAAGAGGAGCACCAACTCCGTAACCCTCAAACGGTGGCGAGCTGTTTATTGCAACTTTTAAGTCTCCCCGAACAAATCGGAAAGGTGGTTTATGATGTTCAAGAATTTGATTAAATTGTCTTTACTCATAAGTAGCCTTGCCATCGCCAACACAACTTCTCATTCTTTCTTTGAGGATATCACTTCGAAAGCAGGCCTTCCAACTCAAGTTCGCTATTCCATCGTTATTGTAGATTATAATGGTGACGGTCTCCCCGACATTTTAACTCCCGATGCTCTTTTTGAAAACATAACTTCCCATAGAAAAATTATGTTTCGTGACGTCACGGCAGAAACAGGATTAAAAAAATATTTAGTCAAAAACAATGTCTACCTGACTGTGGCTGATCTTAATAACGATGGTCGACCCGATATTATTACAAATAGTGGTTTTGTTTTACTTCAAACTCCAGATCATCGCTTTATTGAACACTCCAAGGAACTCGGTCTCCATATTTCTCCGAATACCAATACTCTTTCTATTGGCGATCTGAATGGTGATGGCTGGGTCGATATTATTGCCGCTCAAAATGAAAACTACGAGAAGTCCCAGTTTTTTCCTCCGCAGGTCTTTTTAAATAACCATGGAATTTCTTTTACAGAAGTTTCTCATTTGATGGGTTTTGATCAGTATCCTAATTATTCACGTGGAATTATCTGGGCTGACTTCGATAATGATCGTCAACCCGATATTTTCTTTTCTAATTATCGCCTCCGACCCAACTCACTTTTTAAAGGTCATCACGGAGTCTTTAAAGAAGAGTCTGCTCTTTATGGAGTCAAAGGAATCTATAACCCTAAAGAGTATTATGACCCCAAAACCAAACAATATTATGGACCCATGTGGGGACACTCGACAGGTTCTGTCTGGGCCGATTTCAATAACGATGGAAATTTGGATTTATGGGTTTCAAAACTCGCTCATAAATACGTGGGACCAGCTAATGGTAGCACCGATATCCGAGGTTATGTTTGTGACGACTCGAAAATTTATCAAAACATGGGAGCTCCTGATTATCATTTCGTAGACCGCAGAAAAGAATCTGGGATTCCATTAAAAATCATAGCAGGACCTGGAGTTTACCAAGGAGACGAGCTTTGGTATCAAGCCGCCGCTGCTGATTTTGATAATGATGGAAAAATCGATATGTTTGTTTCGCAGGTTTATAATTTAAACTATGCTAATAGCTTTCTTTTTCAAAATTTAGGAAATTTTAAGTTCAAAAACATCGCAGACGAACAAAAAATAAGCTTAATTGATTCCATCTCAGGAGTTTGGGCTGATTTTGATAATGATGGAAAAATGGACCTCATCACAGCGGGCCGCTCAGCTCTGAACAAAGCTCCTCAGCTTCATCTTTTTCATAATGTTATTCAAAATGGAAATCACTATTTGAAGATCAAACTGATTGGCACCAAGTCTGGACAAAACCCCATCACCACACAAGTTCGCGTCTTCACTTCAATTGGTCTTATAATGCGACAATATGAGGGAACTACAGGAACTGTAGGACAGCAAAACGATCCTGTTCTTCATTTTGGATTGGGCCCACAAACTCATATTCAAAAAATTGAAATACGCTGGTCTTCTGGAGCCACTCAAGTTCTGCACAATATTCAAGCGGATCAACTTCTGACCATAACTGAAAAGGATGAAAGCAAATGATGTCTTCAGAAAAAATGCTTCAACTTGTACAGGGACAGCTAGAAGCCTACAACAATCGCGATATTCAAAAATTCTGTACCTATTTCTCTTCCGATATTCGTATTTATCGTTTTCCTTCCAATGAACTTATTATGGAGGGAGCCGAGGCCTTCGAAAAGGCTTACGAGAAACGATTTAGCTCCAATCCTCAACTTCACTGCGAAATCAAAAATCGAATTATCATGAAAGACATCGTTCTGGACGAAGAATGGGTCACCGGTGTGACCGATACGCCCGAAGGATCTCGTGTTATGGCTCTTTACGCTTTTAATAAAGAAAAAATTAATCAAGTTTGGTTTGCAAAATAAAAACTAAAAAGGAGATACCATGAAAACAAATTTACTGATTGCTGCTCTAATTGTTGCTTCTCTTC